>CAKSJC010000051.1 GCA_934462885.1 uncultured Eubacteriales bacterium
GTTTTATACAAACTCTTTCCTGATGCGCAGACGCCGAAAAGAGTTCGGACTCTATAATATGCTTGGCATGGGAAAGAAGCATTTGGGCATTCTGCTTCTCTGGGAGACCGTGATCCTCTTCGTCATTTCCGTGAGCGGCGGTTTGATGCTTGGGATTCTGCTTTCCAAAATGGCAGAGCTGTGTATGGTCATGCTGATGGGTGGAGAAACCGGTTATACTTTGCAGATCGATCCCAAAGCGCTTCGCGACACTTGTGTCACTTTTCTTCCGATCTTTGCACTGATTTTCGGCAAGGGGCTGATTCAGATTCTCAAATCCAGTGCGATTAATCTTGCCAAAAGCGAAACGGTCGGAGAAAAGCCACCAAAGGCAAACTACCTCTTTGGGTTTGTCGGAATTCTGATCTTGGCAGGAGCATATTATATTGCGTTGTCAATTGAAAGCCCGCTGGACGCTTTGACGTGGTTCTTTTTTGCCGTATGCATGGTCATTCTCGCGACGTATCTCTTGTTTATTTGCGGCTCTGTTATGCTATGCAGGATTTTGCAGAAAAATAAACGCTATTATTATAAACCGAACCATTTTGTCTCTGTGTCTTCCATGGTATACCGCATGAAGCGTAATGGCGCGGGACTTGCTTCCATCTGTATTTTGAGCACAATGGTGTTAGTGACCATGATGGGAGCGGGCAGTCTGTATGCCGGAAAAGAAGACAGCCTGAATACGCGCTACCCCCACGAATTTGAGCTGATGGTAGAAATTCAGCCGAAAGACGAAGAAAATCTATCCGGTGAGGAAATCGCGGACAATTTTTATGCGCAAATTGACGCTGTACTGAAAAGCCAAGGAGTAACGCCCAAAAACGCGGAGCAGCTTTTAAGCACCGATGTATATGGGATATTAAGAGACGGCAAACTGATTCTCGATCCCGATACAGTAGACGGCGCAAGTCTCCGAATGACAGCGTATGTGACACAGATATACCTCGTTCCGCTCAGTGTGTACAACCGATGCATGAGTACGAACAAAACGCTGGGGCGCGGTGAGGTGTTCCTGTATTGTGTCAGACTTAATTATGACGCACCTGCAATTAGCCTGTCTGACGGCACTGTTCTGAAGATTAAAGAACAACTTCCCGATATGATGGGCAGCGCCGAGGCGGCTCTTGAAATCCTTCCGTCCGTATTTATTGTGACCGACGACATGGAAGGTGTGATGAAGAGCTTCAACACAGAACTGAGCAGCCTTCCCGAAGAGCATAAGTGCCGCTTGGAAGCAAGCTATTGCTTTGACACCGATCTTTCCGAAGAAAAGCAGATCGAACTGGCAAATGTTTTCCGTGAACTGAACCGCGGCGAAAATGGCATTAACAGTTACAGATTTTCGTGCAAAGCCGAAGAACGGGAAGAGTTTTACGGTGAGTTCGGCGGAATTTTCTTTTTTGGCATTTTCCTGTCCATCCTGTTCCTTGCATCGACTGTTTTGATCATCTACTATAAGCAGGTAACGGAGGGATACGAAGATGAAGCACGATTTGAAATTATGCGTAAGGTCGGCATGACCACGGGAGACATTCGCAAAAGTATCAATTCGCAGATGCTGACCGTCTTTTTCCTGCCGCTTGTTACATCGGCGATTCATACGGCGTTCGCCTATCCTATGGTTCAGAAGATTCTTGCTCTGTTAAATCTGCAAAATACGCTTCTTTCCATGCTGGTTACAGGGATTGCCATTCTGATTTTCGGCGTTTTCTACGGCGTAGTATACAAAATTACGTCAAACGCTTACTATGCCATTGTCTGGGGAAATCAGCATGAAGGATGAAACATACGGGCAAGATTATGCAATGTGAATTTACGTGATTTACTGTCATTCAAACAGCACAGGAGAAGCGAAAGAAATCTGAGTGGGAATATCTGTGTTCTCTCCTCATGAATTTCGTCCTTGTCGTGACATCGATACCTGCCATTCCTGTCGCACTGTTTTTGAACGCAATAGGCTGTATTTGGCGGCAACGGATATAATTGTTCGAATTTGTATCTGAATAAAAGCGCATAGAAGTAATAACAGGAGAGACAACATCTCTCCTGTTATAGATTTTGTTAAACTATACATACAAAAAACTGAAAAAATGAGCAGTTTATAACAAAATATATTTACTTTCGAAAAGTTTTGCGGTATAATTATAAAAATATGGTTTACCGTGAATTATTACGGCTTTAATTATATTTGAAAACAATAATATAATTACAAAAACGAAGGAAAAATGAAAATGCTACTTAACAGAGTCTTTTGCACAATTCTTGCGGCAGGACTTGTCTTTGGAGCAGCAGTAGTTCCGAACGCCTCTTCAAAACGTTATCTTGAGGATAAAAAGATAAAAGAAGCGGCTGTTGATTATATTGAAGCGAATTCCCTTGAAAAGGCCCCGGAGTATATTTCCATAAACGGAGATATTTACGCTCTTACAATGGAAGATAATTTCGACGGAGACGACATAGATCCGAATCATTGGGCAAGATGCCCGGAAATCCCTCGCGCGGATGTAGGCGGTTACTGGGACGACGATATGACTGCCGCCCGTGACGGAAATCTTTGGCTCAGCGTATATGTGGACGAAGAAGGCGTTCCGCGCTCAGGAGGTATACGCTCAAAGGGAATATTCGAGCAGGCTTACGGGTATTTTGAAGCGAGAATGATGTTCCAGAATACTACCGGCTACTGGGGTGCATTTTGGATGATGTGCGGGGATGTTAACAGGGTCGGAGACGCCGGTGTTGACGGTGCGGAAATAGATATCATTGAAAGCGGAGATTATCCGGATTCCGCAAACCATGCGGTTCATTACGACGGATACGATCCGAAATACCATCAATCGTGGGACTCAGACGTCAAACTTAAAGATAGAGATGTACGTGAGCTATTCGAGGGATGGCATACTTATGCGTTTGAATGGACGGAGGACGAATACAGATTTTACGTCGACGGAGAACTCACGTGGACAAATAATGCTGGTGGAATCTGCGTTAATCCCGGATATCTGAAGCTTACTACAGAGTGCGGAACATGGGCGGGTAAACTTGTCCCCGAAGAACTTCCGGACAGCGTAAGATGCGACTGGGTAAGAGTTTATCAAAAAGTAAAATAAAAAACAATATATAATCAAGGAGAAAACATGAGAACTACTCTTCACAGAACTTTTTGCGGACTTCTTGCCGCAGGGCTTGCATTTGCCGCGTCGACCGTTCCTAACGCATCGTCTAAGCTTTATTTGGAGTCAAAAAACAAGAAAAATGTTCCCGTAGATTACATCGAAGCGGATTCTCTTGAAAAAGCTCCAGAACTTATTTCCATAAACGGCGAAATATACGAGCTTACGATGGAAGATAACTTTGACGGAAACGATATAAATACGGATTACTGGGAACGTTGTCCCGAAATTGAACGCGCCGATATCGGAGCTTATTGGGACGACGACAAATCTGTCGTAAAAGATGGGAATCTTTGGCTTTACGTCGATATAGACGACGATGGCGTTCCTCGCACGGGAGCCATCCGATCGAAAGGAATATTTGAACAGACATACGGATACTTTGAAGCGCGCCTGATGCTTCAGAACACGTCCGGCTACTGGGGCGCGTTTTGGATGATGTGCGGTGATGTATTGAAAGTAGACGGCTGGGCTGAAAGCGGAGCTGAAATAGATATTATGGAAACCGGCGGATATCCGGATTCCGTAAACCACGCTATCCATTGGGACGGCTACGGAGCCGACCTTAAATCCTTGAAGTCTGACGCTAAATTGAAAGACAGAGACTCCACAGAACTCTATGAGGGATGGCATACTTATGCGTTTGAATGGACTGAGGATGAATATCGTTTTTATATTGACGGTGAAATGACGTGGCATACGTCACGTCCGAAAATATGCAAATATCCCGGATATCTAAAACTTACCACCGAAGCCGGGAAATGGACGGGTTCGCTTGTTCCCGAGGAACTTCCCGACGCATTCAGATGCGACTGGGTCAGAGTATATCAGAAAGTGAAATAATGAAATGACCGGCAGGAGTTATATCGGCAGTTCGCCGCTATAACTCTTGTTTCGTATAATTGAAAGGAGCAAAAATGTCAGTACCGAGAAACGAATATCCCCGCCCCGATATGGTGAGAAGGGATGATACATGGATAAACCTAAACGGTAAATGGGAATTTGAATTTGATTTCGGAGATTCCGGAAAAGATAGAGGTTTGTGGGAAAGCGAGCATTTTTCACGGGAAATAATCGTACCGTTTGTTCCGGAGTCAAAGCTTTCGGGGATAGAGTACACCGATTTTATTATCGCCTGCTGGTACAAGAGAAGCTTTGACATTCCTGCCAAATGGGACATAACGCGCGGGCGTGTTCTTATACACTTCGGAGCTGTCGATTATTTCTGCGATGTAAGAATAAACGGCAGACCGATAGCAAACCATCGCGGAGGGTTTACTCCGTTTACGTTTGACATAACTGACGCTGTAAAAACAAATGCAAACAAAATCGTAATAAGAGTAGTCGACAACGGCAAGAGCGGAAAACAGCCGCTTGGAAAGCAGGTATACGAAAGTTATGGCAATTTCGGTTGTTTCTACACCCGCTCTACTGGTATTTGGCAGACCGTTTGGCTTGAGTATGTTCCTGAAAACTACATAAAATCGCTCAAAATGACTCCGGATATCGACAACGAAAAACTTGACGTTATGGTAAAACTTGAAGGCGAAAACTCAGCAGTCGATTATGTCCGTGCGGAGGCTTCTTTTAAGGGAGCTCCCGTTGCATCGGTTGAGGTGAAAGTGTGCGGTAAGGAAGCGACGTTTTCTATTCCCGTAAAAAATCCCAAGCTGTGGGATATAAATGATCCGAATCTATACGATCTGACTCTTTACGCAGGAGATGACAAGATAGATACATATTTCGGAATGCGCAGCATTAAAATAAAGGGAATGGCGATAGAACTTAACAATAAACCGTTGTTCCAACGTCTTGTGCTTGACCAAGGATATTATGAGGATGGTATTTATACAGCGCCGACGGACGACGACTTAAAGCGCGATATAATAATCTCAAAGGAAGCCGGATTTAACGGCGCCAGACTTCATATGAAAGTATTCGAGCCTCGTTTCCTCTATTATGCGGATAGGCTCGGGTATATAGTGTGGGGAGAATTCCCGATTTGGGGACTAAATATCAATTCCGACGACTCTCTTCTCCACATACTTCCGGAGTGGCTCACGGAGCTTGAGCGAGATTATAATCATCCGTCAATCGTCGGTTGGTGTCCGTACAACGAAACGACTAAAGGACGTAATTGCGAAGCGATACGCACAATTTACAATGTGACGAAAGCGTTTGACCCGATGCGGCCTGTTATTGATACGTCAGGGTACGTTCATGTGATAACGGATATATACGACGTTCACGATTATGAGCAGGACCCGTCGTCATTTGAGAAGACATACAGACATCTCGTTGACGGAAACGGAAAAGTGTTTGTGAACTACCCTCCGTATGAGAAATATGAGGGACAGCCGTATTTTGTATCTGAATTCGGAGGAACCTTCTGGGACGGGGGAGTAAAATCGGGTGAGGAACGGAATGCAGCATGGGGTTACGGAGACGCGCCGAAAACTATTGAAGAGTTTTACGAAAGGACAAAAGGGCTGGTCGATGCTCTTCTTGACAATCCGAGAATATGCGCGTTCTGCTATACACAGCTAACGAACGTATTCCAGGAACAGAACGGACTTTACAATTTTGACAGAAGCCCGAAGTTTGACGTTGAGAGACTCCGTACGATATTCGGAAAACAGGCTGCTATCGAGTGGGGATAATTTTCAGTTTGTAAATAAAGAAAACCACCCCACTCCCGAGGTTGACGCGTACGCGCAACCTCCGAGGTGCAGTTCTACCATTGAGTGTGAATAATTTTTAGTATGTAAGTAGAGAAAATCGCCCCACTCGCGAGGTTGCGCATTCACGCAACCTCCGAGGCACAGCTTCATTATTGAGTGGGGATAATGTGCAGCTATAATTGAAGGAAACCGCCCCACTCGCGAGGTTGACGCATACGCGCAACCTCAGAGGCGAAGCTTTTACTATCGAAATATATTGGTATCATCGACTGAATAATGGTAAAAACGCTGCGTATCTGTCCTGAGAAAGAACGATGCGCGGTGTTTTTTTACGCCGTTGTGATTTCGCAAAAGCTGTGAATGGATGTTAATTTTTCGACGGAGTCGGATATTACATTTCCCATCGGAAGAAGTTTTTTATTTATGAATGAGTGAGTCTTACATTACGCATTCATCTTTTGTTCAATGGAACCATATCTCCAAACGGGCACTGTCAGTTTGCAAATACAGGGCAAACCGTTTTAGCAGTTTGCCCTGTATCATGTATTTTATCTTACGATACTAAACTTATATTATGTCAAAGTTGGATGTCGCGCAGAAGTCTCTTTTCGGCTTCCGGACACCAGAGACCGTGAGCGGCGGAGCAGATCTTATGAAGATCGGCAAACAACTCTCCGAGAGGAGTGCCGCGGTTTTCTTCAGCTGCCTTTTCAAAGTCTTCAATGGCGGTGAGAGGAAACTCAACGTGAGTATAGATGAGTTTTTTTGCTCCCTTTATCTTCGGAAGATTAAGCGTAGTCTCGGCGCAGGCGTTAAGACCGCCGACGTGAGTGATCATTCCTGCGGGATTGATGAGCTTTTTTTCCATGAGGGAGATCGCCTCTCGCATATCGTCTGTATTTCCTCCGGATGTTCCGACTATATGAGTAGCGCCATAGTGAACATTGTAGAAGTTGAACATTGCCGAAAATTCAGGATTTGTCGGACCTGCGAAGAAGTTGAGACATCCGTCTCTTGAGAGAAGAGTGTCTCCCATTTCAACTACCGGGCGAACGGGAGCATAAACGAAAACATCGTTGTAGCCTTCTCCGTTTGTGAGAGAACGAAGATACTCGGTCGGATTTTCATATTCGGCGGTGTTAATGAACCTAAGATCCACACCGTACTTCTTGGCTTCTTCAGGGGAAAGGAGCTTTTCCGCGCGTTCAAGACGTGCCGTGTCGAGATCTGTCACAACGAGAAGCTTCGGGGGGGTTCCGCCGTGAATAGCATAGTCTGCGCATCCGAGACCCATAGCTCCTGCACCGGCGAGGATAGCCATGTTTCCGGAAGGCTTTGTTCCCATTTCATGAACGTAAACTCCGGGTTTAGAGTGATAGTTCGCATGGAATCCGCCTACTATGCAGCTCATCGGCTCCGCAAGGCTTCCGTAGAAGAAAGCGTCGCCGTCATAGGGAAGGAGACAGTCCATGAGCATTACTTCTTCCGGGATAATGACGTAAGTTGCCGCGCCTCCGCAGTATTTGTATGAGTATCCGGGGGAAGCGAGCGAGCCTTTGTAGTTTATAGCCGGCTGGATAACGAATTTATCGCCGGGTTTGAATTTGTCAGACCATTTTGCGCCGACTTTTTCGATCTTGCCGCAGAATTCGTGACCGATAATAACGGGATTTTCAGCGATATCGGCGGGGACTCTCTTGTGAGCGGAGCCTTGGCTTGCGGCTTTATACGATGACATACAGATGCTGTCGGAAATTACACACGCAAGTATTTCGCCGTCCGTTATTTCGGGAAGTTCAAACTCTTCCAAACGGAGATCCATTGTACCGTGAAGACGTACCGCTTTAGTTTTCATATTTTTCCCTCTCTTTGTAGAAAATAGAAGTTTATGGAGAATCTGTTCTGTTTATTTTTTTTTGGAGGATATTTCAGATTTTATCTTTTCCGCTTATAAGTTGTCTGTTTTTGATTATTTAATGATTAAGATACTTGTTCTTATTTCATGTTCCTTGGGTCGGTAAATCCGATCTTGCGGCGTACCTTTGACATAGTGCGTGCTGCGTCGTGAGCAGCGTTGTCAGCGCCTTTGATCATAACCGATTCAAGATAAGACTTGTCAGCCATGAGGCGATCAAACTCGTTTCTGACCGGAGTGAGAGCATCGGCGCACACCTCGCCCACAGCCAATTTAAATTCGCCGTATCCGACGCCTTCAAATTCATGCTCTATCTCATCCATAGTTTTGCCGGTGAACGCTCCGTATATTGACATCAGGTTCATAACACCGTCTTTTCCTTCGCCGCGTCTGATTTCGTTTCCGGAGTCTGTTACCGCGCGCTTGAACTTGCGTATGATGACGTCTTTCGGATCGAGAATACGGACTGTTGCGTTTTCGTTTTCGTCGGACTTCGACATTTTCTTCGTGGGATCGGCAAGAGACATTATTTTCGCGCTGACTTTCGGAATATACGGTTCGGGAATAACGAATGTGTCTCCGTAGATTTGATTAAAGCGTGCCGCAACGTCGCGCGTAAGCTCAAGATGTTGTTTTTGGTCGACGCCTACGGGAACAAGCTCAGACTGGTAGAGAAGTATATCGGCTACCATAAGGGATGGGTAAGTAAAAAGACCGGCGTTTATGTTGTCGGAATTCTTTGCGGATTTGTCCTTGAACTGAGTCATACGGGACAACTCGCCGAACATAGTGTAACAGTCGATGATCCATCCAAGCTCCGCATGAGCCGATACGTGGCTCTGCACGAACAGAGTGTTTTTTTCGGGGTCAAGTCCGCATGCAATGTAGAGAGCGAGCGTCTCATAAGTTCTGCGTCTGAGTTCGGCAGGAACTTGACGCACTGTTATCGCGTGTTCATCGACTACGCAATAATAGCAGTGATATTTATCGGAGAATTCCTTGAAATTGCGGATAGCTCCGAGATAATTTCCGATAGTAAGAACCCCGGACGGCTGAACGCCGGAGAACACTACCTTTTTGTCCTTATACATAATTAATTCCTTGATATTTTAATTTTGAAAATTTTATGTGTTTTTGCATAAATAGTATTTTCAGAATACATTATACTTCATGAGGCGAAATAAGTCAATAAAACGAGATTGAATATTTTGTTGCAATATGAAAAAGATAAAAGAAACTGCCGCACGTTTCAATGAAGTGCGGCAGCATTTTTGTTTAAGTACCGGGAGATGGAATGTATCAGCCCATTGTTCTCTTGAATTGAGGACCGTAGTTCTTGCACGCTCTGAAGTCCGCGCCTTCTTTATCCATACCGAAAGCGTTCCAGCAAGCGGGACGGAAGATATTTTCTTCGGGAACGTTATGCATTGCAACGGGGATTCTTAAAATAGAGCAGAGCGTGATAAGATCGGCGCCGATGTGACCGTAGCTGATCGCGCCGTGGTTTGCGCCCCAGTTGTTCATGACGTCGTAAGCTGTCTTGAACGCGCCCTCACCTGTGCATCTGGGAGCAAACCAAGTGCAGGGCCAT
>CAKSJC010000052.1 GCA_934462885.1 uncultured Eubacteriales bacterium
GTATAACCGAAAAAATATTATCGATATCAAGCGCGAGAGTATTCAAATAGTCCGGTATAAGCTTCAACAATCCGGGAGACGTATACGAGACAAACGAGCAGTACGCGCATCTTGTCGGACAAAACGGGATAGCTATATACACGCTGCACTCTTTTCTTTTTTCGTCAGTTATGATACTCGCTTCGGACAACGCGACATCGACAGCGAGAGAAGCTTTTATCCGCTCTGCATGGTACTTTTCGGTTATCTTTTTTACGGCGTCATCTCTCGTAATACCGGAGGAAAGAATCTCAGTCGCAACCTTTGCCGGACGTACTCCGGTAAGGCTTCCCCACGGAGGAGTATATCCCGTAAATTCTCCCGCCGCTTTAAGAAAGGCATCTCCAACGAGTTTTTTTCTTTTTCTTTCGACATCGTCAAAGCTTTCGTCTTTCCGGACAACGCCGTCTGAATCTATGGAGCCAAAAGAAACCTCTCCGTCGGCAAGCATTTCCTCTGCAACGACCTTGACTTTTCTACCTCCGCTGGCTATCGTCACGGAGACTTTCAGCGTGCCGTTTTTCTCTTCTTCTTCAACGTATGCATGCAGAGTTTCTTCGTTTTCTTCTTCATCTTCCGGGAAACGAACCCCAGGGAAAAAAATCATTGCAAGCGTCTGCACGTAATACGGTTTTATCTTACCGTTAATTTTAACTATCATTACTTTATCCGTTTTAATACATTTGAATCCATTGGAATCGTCACGGGTCCGTCGTTTACTATGGATACTTCCATATGTGCGCCGAATCGTCCCGTTGTTACGTTTTCATTATATTTTTTTATATATTCGACAAAATATTCAAATAGTTCTTTTGCCTTTGCCGGTGCGGCGGAATTCATAAAATCCGGGCGGTTTCCTTTTTTATAAGATGCAAGAAGCGTAAAGTTCGGAACAATCATGATGCCTCCGCCGATATCGTTAACAGAAAGATTCATTTTATCATTTTCGTCTGTAAAAACTCGCATTTTTACAATTTTATCGGCAAGGAGACGTGCATCCGTCTCCTCGTCTCCGTATGCAACCCCGAGAAGTACAAGAAAACCTTTTTCGCATGAAGCGACGATTTCTCCGTCAACTTTGACCGAACCGGATGAAATCCTTTGAAGTATTGCAATCATATTATTTCACTTTCCCAAATTATGAAAATCCTCTCGTGACGCTGGTCACGTGATTTATGCTCTTTAGGCGTGACATTATAGAGTTATAATGTTCCGTATTTTTACATCCGACAGTCAGATTTATTATAATATCCCTCTCGGTTCTCTTCTGTGTGTTTATTGAAAGAAGAGAAACTTTCATGTCGGCAAGCGCCGTCGTAATATTAGCAAGAAGCATTATATCGTTCTCGGCATATATCTGAAGCATGACCTCATAAAGAGGTTTATTCTGCGAGGTAGCTGAAATAACGTCGTTATCCCATTCGCATTTTACCCATCTGCTCAAATTATCGAGATTCTGGCGTCCCGCTTTTACGTTTGGACAGTCGCATTTATGCACGGAAATGCCGTATCCTTTTGTAATAAACCCGATAATTTTATCTCCCGGCAAAGGATTGCAACATTTTGCGAATTTCACCTCACATCCGTACTCTCCGTCTACGATTATACCTGTATTTGAACGTACTTTTTTGTTTTTCTTTGTTTGTATCTGTTCGGTATCAGTTATCGGCAGAAGCTGTTCATCGGGTTTTACAACCCTCTCGTATTCGCCTTTCAGCTTGGATATGACTTTCGTCATTGCAATGCCGCTGTAACCGACGGCATTATAAAGGTCGTCAACATCCTTCATCCCCAGCTTATGTGCCGCGGATGATATAATATCCGCCTTCTGAGCGTCGGTGGGTCTGACTCTGTATTTGGCAATCTCCTTTTCTATTTCCGCCTGACCTATCTTTATGTTTTCCGGACGTTTTTCTTTTTTGAACCACTGCCTTATTTTAGTTCTCGATTCGCTGGTCTTTACTATATTGAGCCAATCTCGGCTCGGTCCCTTTGAAGAAGCGGAAGTTATGATTTCAACAATATCACCTGTCTGCGGAACTTTATCTATCGGAGATATCATTCCGTTTATCTTTGCTCCGATCATTTTATTTCCGACTTCAGAGTGAATAGCGTAAGCAAAATCTATAAGAGTCGAGTTCTGCGGAAGAGAGATAACGTCTCCTTTCGGAGTGAAAACAAACGTCTCGTCACTGAAAATATCTATTTTGAGCGCGTGCATAAAATCTTCCGTATCAATAGCGCCGTCCTCTGTATCAATGAGTTTTGCTATCCAAGAAAGTTTTTTGTCTATCTCTTCTTTGCTCTTTGCACCGGATTTATACTTCCAATGCGCGGCAATACCATACTCTGCAACCTGGTGCATTTCCCGCGTTCGTATTTGAACTTCAAAAGGAATTCCGTCTCGTCCTATTACTGTCGTATGCAGTGACTGGTACATATTCGGTTTCGGCGTTGAGATATAGTCTTTAAATCTGCCCGGAATACTCTTAAAAAGTTCATGAATAATACCGAGTGCGGTATAACACTCAAGTTCCGTATCAACGATTATTCTTATCGCATAAAAGTCGTATATTTCGTCAAAGCTTTTGTTCTGCTTGAACATTTTGCGGTATATCGAATAAACTGTTTTAACTCTTCCCTCAAGAGTAAAGTTTATTTTATATTCTTTTAGCTTTTCTGAAACGTATGCTCTTGTGTTTTCAATAAAATTCTGATTCTGACCGTATTTTTTCTCGATATCGTTTGACACTTCAGCGTATCCTATCGGATCAAGATAAGAAAGCGCCAGATTTTCAAGTTCCTGTTTCATCCTCTGCATACCGAGGCGATGCGCAAGAGGTGCATAAACATGCATCGTTTCAAGAGCCGTTGAACGTCTTTTCGGTTCCGGCTTTGCCCCGAGAGTGCGCATATTATGAAGTCTGTCGCAGAGTTTAATGAATATAACCCTGATGTCCTTTGACATTGCGAGAAGCATTTTACGAATGTTTTCGATATTTGCTTCTTCCTTGTCTTCAACGTTAATCGTTTTCATTTTCGTAAGACCGTCGACAAGCATTGCGACATCATCTCCGAACTTCATCCGTATCAAATCAAGGCTTGTCTTATCGGGACAGTCCTCTACCGTATCATGCAGAAAAGCAGCACATATTGAGTCAGTGTCGAGTCCCAGTCCCATTACAATCTCCGCAACTGCGATCGGGTGGGAAATATACGGCTCGCCGCTTACTCTGTACTGCCCTTCATGAAGCGCTTTGGCGTACAGATATGCTCGCTCTATTTTTTCAATATCATAATTCTTTTCGCTGTTTTCGAGAATGGGGATCATTTTTTCTATCCCTGATAATGCATTCTCTTCTTTTTTTATATCACTGGTCATAAAAGTTACTGCGTTCTCCGTTGGAAATTCGATTTAAAATTTCTATATATATTTGATTTTTCCAAATTCGTCTTTGCTTTCAAATATATATATCTGAAAGCATATATTTCACGCTCTGCGTCAAGTTCATTGACTCCAAGAATATTGAGCTCAGAAAAAGTCATGAGAATAATTTTCAGTTTGACATAACCGACACTTACTCCAACGCTTTTGAGAAAATTAAGAAGAGCTCTCATACTGAACACTTCATGCTCCACTCTAAGCTCCCTTTTCAGAACATTATACACTGCGCCGAACTCGTTGTGAGTCGGAATGAGTGATGCTGACATATTCTCATCCAATCCAAGTTCACATGGAGACATCCCCGCTTTAATATTAGCAAAAAGCGTTCTTTCGGCATTCTCATGTTCAAACTGGCTTTCCGTAAGCCTTACGTCTTTTACAATAAGCTGCAGATTTCGCTGATTCTGAAACTCGTTAATATCAAGTCCAAACATAATATCAACAATGTCGCCGGGATATATGTCCAAATCCGAAAGAGTCTGTCTGAAGCACATGGCGCTCACAGTTTTATCCTTGATCCTAACGTTCAGCTTAGTATGCTTTCCTCCGCCGACGAGAGCTACGTCTTCAAGAAGTATATTTTTCATCAAAAAAATCGGAACAGGGTTAGACACTCCATGCGGTTCAAGATAATAAAGCTCATTTGCCTGCTCCATTGTCACATCAGCCGGAGTCAACTCACATTCGGCCTCTATCTGGACTTTTGTATCTGTATCTTTGAGCGCATGTGCGGCATACTCGTTTATCTTCTTACGAAATTTTTCAAGATTTTCTCTTTTCACGGTAAGACCCGCTGCAAGTTCATGTCCGCCGAACTTTTCAAGAAGATCTGAACAATATGAAAGCCCGTCGACGAGGTTCATTCCCTTTACGCTTCTTCCCGAGCCTTTTCCAAGATCATCCGGTCCTTTGTTACCGTCCGCCCCCTCAAATGAGATAAGTATTGACGGAAGCCCGTACTTTTCGGTTATTCTCGACGCTACTATTCCGATTATACCATGATGCCATGTTTCGTCGTCAAGAACAATAACACGGTCGTGTTCAAGATCATACGACGCTGCAATCTGCGCGTACACCGATTCGATTATTTTATTTTCTTCGGCCTGTCTTTCGCGGTTAATATCGCATAATTTTTTTGCAATCTCCGCAGCTTTAGCGCTGTCACTCGCAAGAAACAGTTCGACTGCTATCGACGCGTCTCTTATTCTTCCCGCAGCGTTAAGGCGCGGAGCAATTGTATATCCGATAAAAGATGCCGTTATTTTCTTTTTTGTATTAAATTTTGATTCTGTGCGTGTTGCCTCAATAAGCGCTTCAAGACCCGGTCTTGTAGAATTTTCTACAAGCTTAAGCCCGTAACTTACGATAAGTCTGTTTTCATCCTTTATGGGCATGACGTCAGCGATGGTTCCGATAGCGACAAGATCAAGATATTCCTTTGAGACAGTGTAAACAGCGTCTTTCATTGACATCTCCGGATTCCAAACTGCCTCCATGGCACAGAGAAGCTTGAATACCACTCCTACTCCGGCAAGTTCCTTAAAGGGGTATGTACAATCCGGACGTCTCGGATTTACCACAGCCTCCGCCTTTGGTATCTCACTATTACATTCATGATGGTCGGTTATGACAACTTCCATCACGAGTTCATACGCAAGAGCTGTTTCGTTTACTGCGGTAATTCCGGTGTCTACCGTAATTATTAGGTTACAGCCTTCTTCGGAGAGTCTGCGTACTGCCGCCTCCGACATGCCGTATCCCTCGCCCGATCTGCACGGTATATAGTATGACACATTTGCTCCGTATGACTTAAGATAAAGATAAAGTATACTTACCGAAGTAACTCCGTCAACGTCATAGTCTCCGTATATCGTTATTTTTTCTTTATTTTCGACAGCTTCGATTATCCTATATGCCGCGTTATCCATATCAAGCATGAGAAACGGATCATGCATACTCTCAGTCTCTTTTTTCAAGAACCCTTTAGCTTCATCAGGCGACATACACCCTCTATTCACGAGAAGCTGAGCAGTCGGAACGGCGATCCCCAGTTCTTTCGCTATTTCGCATACCGTGGAATCATTTATCATCTGTTCATAAGAAGCTATAACACTCCACTTATTTTTATACTCCATCAAATTCTCTCTCTTTGTGTTATACTAATTTCATTTTTATTTATTAAATCGTCTCTTTTACAGTATTTTTATTATACGTATTTGTGGATTCTTTTTTTGTTTTGATCTGTCAAATATCATTATTCCGCAAAAAGAAAAAACAAGTCCCGACACAGCGCAAACCGCCGAGACGGTTTCACTTTTGGTCAGTGCAAATGACGCGGAATAAAGCGCTGCGGCGATAATAATCGGAAGAATGAAAACTATCACGGCGTATCCTAAAACGGTTTTTGTACCGCTTTCGATTTCTACCACGTCTCCGACTGACGCGCATGCACAGTTTTCGGCTGAAGCAGTCATCTTTCCGCTTTCCGTAAACAACGATATTTCACAATTACCGGCACATCCGGTATTGTGACATCCCTCACACATACTTTCGCGCAAAACCTCTATTACAGCGGTATCTCCGTATACTTCTTTTACAACAGCTTTTCGGCGCATTTAATCCCTCCCGCCAAAGTATGCATAGTAACTTCTGTTTTTTGCAGCTCATCTGTTTCAAAAGTACGTCCGAGATCCGGATTAAATTATTACCACATTTCTATTCAGGCGCGTACTCTGAAATTATCTTCGAAGCGACTCTTATTCCGTCGACAGCAGCGCTTACTATTCCTCCGGCATAACCGGCTCCCTCTCCGCACGGGTATATTTTATTATACCCGACAGCAGTAAAGTTCTCACCGCGCAGCACTCTCACGGGAGCTGAGGTTCTCGTTTCCACTCCTGTTAGAGGAACTCCGGCATCGGCATATCCGTGAATCTTATGAGAAAAGTCAATCAAACCCGCTTTCAGCATTTCCGTGACGAACGGCGGGAATATATTTCCGAGATCGACTGCTTTCACACATCCTCCGCGGTAAGTCGGGATAATCACGGAAGGCTCGCTTCCGTGTTTTCCTTCAAGTAAATCTCCTACTGTCTGCATCGGGGCGCTGTAATCACATCCCGCCGCCCTATATGCCGTTTTCTCAAGATCTCTTTGGAATTTTATAGCAAGCCGCGGATCGTTTCCGTAATCCTCCGGATGAACCGAGACGCACACTGCCGCGTTAGCGTTCTTTCCGTCGCGCGCTCTCGTACTCATACCGTTTGTTACAACTCCGCCCTCTTCACTGGCTGACGGAACTACCGTTCCTCCGGGGCACATGCAGAAAGTATAGCAGCCGCGCTCACCTTTCCTGTACGAAAGCTGATATTCGGCGTGACCTAAAACTTCATCTCCCGCGTGTCCCCTGAACATTGCGCGGTCTATATCGGTTTGCAAATGTTCCGCACGGACACCCACGGAAAAAGGCTTAGCTTCTACCGTAAAACCTCCGCAAAGTAACTCGTCGTAAATATCTCTTGCGCTGTGTCCCGTTGCTAGTATCATCGCGTCAAACGAAAAAATCTCTCCGCCTGCTCTTAAGGATGAGGACGTAATGTCAGTTACGGGAGTATTGTAGTATATCTCCCCTCCTAATTCTCTTACTTTCTTATCTGCGTTTTCGACGACACTGCGCAGTATATCCGTTCCTATATGCGGCTTTGCTTTGTAGGTGATATCGTCAGGCGCTCCGAGAGCGCACAGCTTATAAAGAACATAAGATATAAGCGGATCATTTATCCTTGTCATCAGTTTTCCATCGGAAAAAGTTCCCGCACCGCCCGCGCCGAATTGAATATTCGTGTTTTCATCGAGGATACCTTCTTTTATAAATTTTTCCACAGCGGCGCTTCTCTCTTTGACACTTCCTCCGCGTTCGAATACAATCGGTCTGAACCCGTTTTCTGCAAGGAGAAGAGACGCAAACATTCCGGCAGGCCCGAATCCCACGATTATAGGACGGGATGCGATTTTTTTTGTTCCGTGCGACAAGTCAAGCTTTGGATCTGAAAATATCTTAATTTCACGATCGCTTTCATTTATCTTTCCATTCTCAATCTCGGCATAAACTGTATAAACAAACGATATTTCTCCGCGTCTGGCATCTATTGATTTTTTTGATATCTTTAAGTTAAACGGTTTTGCACCGGTTTTTTTATATATCTGCACAGTCGCTTTGTGTATCGCTTCTTTATCGTAGTTTGCCGGAGTATTTTTATACTGTACTCTTATTCCGTTTATTGTTATCCGTTTTTTATCCTGCATTTTTCAGCTGCTTTCCCGGTCTCCCGTGAAGGTCACATCGATTTCATATGTTCCGATTTCCCATATTTCATTTTTATAAGCGGAATCTATAATGACCTCCGCCTTAACTTTTATAGTTCCGGCATTTGTTTCTGTATAAGGACTCATGTCGAGACATAACGTTATATCATCCGGTGTAAGATCTGTTATTTTATAAAGTTCCCCCATTACCGTTACTGTGACGGGCGACTTGTTCCAAGTGTATTCAACGCCTTTTTTGGCGCCGGTATCAACGATATTTTTTCCGGGTATAGTTATCTGTCTTGTTTTTATGGAGTTATTTATCTGTATCGAAACTTTAGCTTCCGCAGTGTTCAGAGTTACTCCATCGACTCCTTTGATATAAACATTCTTCTTGCAGACAGAACCTGTAAAATCGGTCTTTTCATCTATTATTACCGGAGAAATAAGATTACCGGCGTCAATCACTTTCGGATCTCCCGTGACTTCAACAGACGACGGGTCTACCGAAATATATGTGTTTCCTGAATTCAGGTAACCGTTTTTAAACTCCACTTCGATCGGGACGTCCACCTTTTTGAATATCGGTATGTTGAATGTGACCTCTGAAGGATAGTACGTCACATACGGACTGTCTACCCTTCCTCCGTTTTTATCGGCGAGATATATCTTCTGAGTGACTGTCGTTGATGATGTGATTCCTGACAGATCAACAGCAACAACAGCACGATCTATGTTTCCGACAACTTTTTCGGGACCGTTCACGGTGACCTTATCTACCGGAAAGTCTATAAGTCCCATGTAGCAGTCGTCGGGAAGATTTGCGTTTTCACGCACCTCAACAAGATCAAGCGCCACCTGCGTAGCTTTGTCAAGGTAAACCGATATGGTCTCCTGAGATATGCCCTCAAGTTTACATCCTGCCGGAACATCGACATTTATTTTACAATCGTATCGGTTTCCGCCTTCTTTTACTGAGCTTACATCTGCTGTCGCTATGATATCTTTATCCGTAAGTTTCGATATGACGCTCTTTTTGCCGGAGAGAGTAACGTCTATCATAGTTCCGTATCCGTTATAGATAGCAAGTTCTTTCTCGGAAACAAGGTCTTCCGTGTTAATAAGCTCAACCACGACATGGCTGAACGTTTCGCTGTATTCGGGACTTTCAACCTGCATTACATATATCCATAGACAGAACGCGGCGAAAATACATAAAATTTTTGCTATTATATCGACGCTAAAATGACCTTTTTCTGATCCGGTATCACGTTTTTCGGTTTTAGTTTTCATACCAAAATCAAAACCTCCTTTTTTAGTTATCGGCACGTTCCGCGATGAGGTATCATTATATTTCTCAGATTCCGTGCGCAAAGTTGCGCAAATAGTTCCGATCTCACGTCAATCCGCCTCTAATGTACAACAATCTTCTATTGGCTTGTTGATTTTCGTCCGCATCTGTTAAATGATACGAAGCAACGTGGCGGAATTTTCAAAACGTCGGTTTACTTTTTGTTTTCTTCGTTATTTTTATTTTTCAGACTAACGATAAACTTGAACTTTTTCTTGTTTTTACCTTCATCGCCCAGAAGCTGTGTACGCAAAAAC
>CAKSJC010000053.1 GCA_934462885.1 uncultured Eubacteriales bacterium
GTCATATACTCCGAGACCGAAATGCAGCGCGGGAACGGACTGATACTTTGCTTTCATTAAACAGCGCAGAAGCACCGACGAAACGACGTTCGCTATCCCCTTATCCTCAGCCGCGCGGAGAATGGCGGAAAGCTTTGAGGAAAGCTCTTCGGGAGTTATTTCATCGTTCGTGAGATCTCCCGCACGGATGCCTATATTGTTTACGAACACCGCAAACGAACGCATTTTCTCGGGATCGGGCTTCTCATGGATACGGTACAGGCACGGAAGCGACAGCGCGTGCAAGGTCTCGGCAACTCCCATGTTCGCTTGCAGCATGAATTGTTCAATGAGCATTTCAGCCTCTCCCCGAACCCTTCTTACAATATCGGTCGGCACACCTTCCGCGTCAAGCACTATAACGGCTTCGTTATCTTCAAGAGTCATAACGCCGCGCGAATCCTGATTCTTTTTGAGAACTGCGAAAAGCTTTCGCATCTCGCGCAGATCGGACGCAATCTCCTCGTATTTTTCGGAAAACTCGCTGTCCGCGCCTTTTTCGAAAATATCGTTTATCTCTTCATATACCCCTCTGATGACGCTTCTTATTACCGACTTGTAAATCACGGTCTTTTTGCGCCGACCGTCACTGTCGAGAGTTATCTCCGCGGTGAGCGCATATTTATCGGTGTCGGCGTTCAGCGAACACGCGCCGTTTGACAGAGATTCGGGAAGCATCGGCACTACCTTATCCGTAAAATATACGCTTGTGCCGCGCGCTCTCGCTTCGTATTCGGTCGGCGAATTCTGCTTTACGTAGTGGGATACGTCGGCAATGTGAACGCCGAGAATCCAGCCGTCCTCCGTTACGTCGAGCGATATCGCGTCGTCGAGATCTTTCGCCCCCGCTCCGTCTATCGTAAAAATGTGCCGTCCGCGAAGATCCCTGCGCGATTCGGACGCTGACGCTCCGCTCGGCACGTCAAGCGCGGCGCGGGCGGCGTCGGAAAGAACCGCGTCGGGAAACTCCGTCCTTATCCCGTAGGAATAAAGAACGGCTGAATAGTTCGCGTCTCTCGTGAGGCTGTTTCCGAATACCGAGGATATACGTCCGACCGTATCAAAATACGGCATTGATTCCACGCCGCGCACGTTTACCTTCACAGAGCGGCTTCGCGTGAAGAAAGGCTCTCCGTCGGGGACGACTTCGACTTTGAAGTTATCTCCCGCTCCGGAGTTTTCGACATCCTTTATCGGTACATATACGCAGACTGCGGCTTTTTTTGAGTCCGGAATAAAATATGCGTATTCTTTTTCAACGTGAAGAGTTCCGATTAAAGAAGCGCACGCGGGAGTCACCGATATAACCTCTCCCTCAAGACGTTCTCCCGATCCGCCGTGTCTCGCACCGACCGATACCTTGACCCGATCGCCGCTCATCGCGCCCATTGTGCAGCGCGGCGGAATAAAAATATCCCCCGTTTTGAAGCTTTCGTCGGGAACGCAGAATCCGAAACCGCGTCCGCTGTACGAGAATACTCCCTCTATCGTTGCGGAAGAGTCGATTCTGTGTTTTCCCGAACTCTTTTTTGAACGGTATACGTTTTTGCCGTCTTTGCCGGAAGAATGAGACCGCTCTTTTTTCTTTCCCATTTTTTTTATTATCTGTTTTTGCAGCCTCTTTTTATTTTTATGTTTTGTCAAATTATTTTCCCCCTGAGGATATATAATATTTTCTGCGCCGCGCGGAAAGTACCAAGGATTAGTATGTCCCGATTTTTCGCGCAAAGACGAAAAATCGAAAAACGGCGGAACGGAAAAAGCGGAACTGAAAACAGCTCCGCCTATATAACCGTATTATTTAACTCTGTAAAGCATACAATACAGGAATCAAAATGCGATATCCTGAATGAGATATGAAACAAGAACAAGAAGTGCAAACAGTATTGCAACTGCCGTTGTTACTTTAGAGAGTTTCTTGTCGATTGTAGAACCCTTTGACTTTCCGAAGAAAGTTTCAGCTCCGCCGGCGATAGCACCGGAGAGGTTGTGACTCTTACCGGACTGCATAAGAACTGCCACGACAAGGAAAACTGCGGCAACTATAAGAATAATTCCAATAGCTATTTCCATGTTTAGCCTCCGAATGACCGATTAAGTTTTACTTAGCCTTTTTATTTTACCATAACGGAAACTTAATTGCAATAGAAAAATCAAATAATTTTTCGTTTTTTCTTTGATTTTTGTCTTGTATCACGCCGTGTACTGCGTGAGTATTAACAAAACCGCCGTTTTTGCAAGGCAAAAATTTTCCCTTCAGACTTATCTTTCCCCGCAATACGGGCAATAATAGATAACGTAAACAAAAATCTTCGTTCCCGATTTATGAGCGGAACTCGGATTTATCTCTTTCTAACAAACGGAGGAAATATGCCTGTTGTCTGGAAAAAAATCGAAGAAAACTATCCTTCCCCGGCTGACGATATAAAATGCGAAGCCGCGGTTATCGGCGGCGGAATGACCGGCGTTATCACGGCGTATCTGTTATCAAAAAAGGGGCTTGATACGGTTCTTCTCGAAGAAAACCGCATAGCCTCGGGGAAAACGGGTCGGAGTACGGCAAAAGCAACTCTTGCTCACGGTTTGATATATTCTGCGCTGAGCGAAAAATGTTCGCCCGAAACCGCAAAAAAATATGCCGCCGCGAACATAGCCGGACTAAAGTTCATAGGCGAACATACGCCTCCCTCGGAGAGGCGCGACATGTATCTCTACGCGCTTTACGGAAAAAGGCGCATTATGCGTGAATACAGACAAATGCTCGAATGCGGGATCAACTGCGAATATGTGCCGGGCGAAAGCTGTCCCATGCCGTTTCACTGCGACGGGGCAATCAGGCTTCCCGATCAGTATGAACTCGATCCGGTGAAATTCTGCCTTGATCTGTGCCGAGAGGGAAGATTCAGAATATACGAAAACACGCCGGTAACTCACATAAGCCGCAATCATGTTACGGCGGGCGGTCACATAATCGAATGCGACACCGTCGCCGCCGCGACGAATTATCCGGCGTTTCCGGGAACTGCCGCCGCTCTTAAGATATCGCGCAAATCCTCCTGCGTCGCCGCGTTCACCTCGGAGACGGGCTTTCGCTTCCCCGAAATAATGGCTTTCGGAGCCGACGGAGGATACGGATACCGTCTTGCGCGTGACTCGTTCGGCACGGAATATCTTATTGTTAGCGGAGAAACTCACCGCGGCGCGCCTCCCGTAAACGCGATAGAACGCATGAAAAACGCGGTATGGGAATTTGCGCCGGACGCTCTCATGCGTGAAGCTTGGGTAAACAACGATTCATACACGCACGACAGCGTTCCGTATGCCGGAAAACTCCGAAACGGTATATATACGGCATGCGGTTATTCCGCATGGGGAATGACGAACTCCGCCGCCTGCGCCGTTATTCTAGCAGAGCAGATATGCGGCGGCGGGGTGTGGTATGACGATGTATTTTCTCCGCACCGCAGTTTCCTTTCCGGAGGAAGCGGCGACTTTGCGGAGCATATGTCGGAGGCGATCTCGGGGAACATAAAGCGTATGTCTGCGCCTCCCGATCTTTATCCGTCAGAGGTGTCCGCAGGATGCGGCGAAATCATAAATTACCGCGGAACAAGAAAAGGCGCGTACCGCGACCGTGACGGCAGGCTTCATATTGTGGAGGGAAAATGCCCGCATCTGGGCTGCGCTCTTGAGTGGAACAACGTTGATCTCACATGGGACTGTCCCTGTCACGGTTCAAGATTCTCCTACACCGGCGAATGTATCTCAAATCCTGCTCACCGCGGCATAAGGATCGAGTAAAATCGGAAAACAAACGATTTTATTTGCGCGAAACTGCAATTTAATCTGTGCAAATCCGCGTTTTCCACATGATACGGGAATAGGTTCGGAGATGAGTGGCGGCGGACTCTTTTTTTGAAAAAGTATCCGCCTGACAAAAATAAAATTAAATCGGAGGCTTTCCGAAAAAGGTTCGGGGAAAAACTTTTGTGAAAAAGTTTTTCCCCGTTCTCATATACGTTTCTGTTTCGTTTTTCTTTTACCGTTACTTAACTTCCGCTTCTATTTTCAGCATTGTGCGCTGAATATCGGTACCGCGAAGCTCTACCATATAATCAAGCTCAAGGACGCCGCCTTTTTCGAAAGTTATCGCGCCCTCGCATTTTTTCGTGTACACGGCAAGCTGAAACGGCATCACGGGCGTATCGTACACAGAGATATGGCGCACGCCTTTTTCACAGACGATAGTGTTGACTATTCCTCCGTTTCTCATTATCGTCACCATATTCGGATGCGCGGCGTCTATGCGGATCACGGTGAATGTCCCATCGAGAGATTCGTTGTCGGCGTAGGAAATCTCAAGCGTATTATCTCCCGCTTTCTTTAATTTGCCCGTGACCCCGAAAATGTACGTGTCGTCCTCTTCTCCGACGGTTATTTCGTCCGTAAAACGGCTGAAAAACTCATCGGACAACGCTTCAAATCCGTCCTCGCCGCATATCTGCAAATCCTCATCCTCATCTGCGTTTTCATCGTCCGCAGCGTCGGCGTCCGTAAACAGCGACATCATTTCGCCGTCCGGAACAGAGGTTATATGCCGTGAGGTTATCGTAAGATGTACGATTTTTGTGTTCTCGTCTTCGGTTTCGGCGCTTTCTTCGGGCAGACGTTCGTTTTCAAGTTTCATATATACTCCACTGTTGGTTCTTTTTTATTATGTAAGCGTAAATATCAGATAACAGGTGCGGTTTTTCGCGCGTCGGATTTTTTGTTTTGTTCTTCTTTCGTCCGAAAACGGCTCCCGCGCACAGCCGTCAGAAGCTCAATTTCGCACGGAAAGATCGAAAAGCCGAAAATCCCGAGAACCTCGCCGAGGTCTGTCACGCTTTCCTGAACTTCTTCGGATGAGTCTTTATGTGCGCCGCGTGCTCCTTAAGAATATTGTACACGATCACTCCGCACACTACGATAAACGCTCCCATAAGAGCGATAGGTCCCGGAAACTCGTTTATAACCAGGACCGCAAGTATCGGGTTCAAAACGGGTTCCACCATGCTGATAAGTGAAGCCGAAAGCGGAGGAGTGTATCTTAAGCCTTCCGCCATGCATATGTAAGCAAGTCCGAACTGCAATATGCCGATCGTAAGAACTCCGCCTACCGACGCGGGTGTGAACACCGTCTCTCGGAAAAGCCACGGAAGTCCCGCAACCGCTCCGACTATGCAACCGACCATCACGCATGAAATGTTATCCGATCCCTTAAACTTTTTCATCATGAACATGAGTGAATACGTAATCCCCGAAGCGAGCGCAACAAGATTTCCGATCATCTCTCCGCCGCCGATTCCGTCGATGAAGAAAAGGATAATTCCGGCGGAAATTACCGCCGTTGCGCCGATATCAAGCTTCGTCGGTTTTTCGCGGAAGAAAAGCCACATGAAAAATATGATAAAAACGGGAGCGGTATACTGGATAAGTATAGCGTTCGCAGCGGTTGTAAGCTTGTTTGCGACAACATACGTTATGCTTGCAAGTCCCATTGCAACTCCGCCGAGCAGTACGGAGCGGTTAAAGACAAATTTATGCTTCCGTATCTTCATATACAAAGCAAGTTCAAGAGCCGCTATAATAGAGCGCGCGGAACAAATCGACATTGAGTTCCACGGAACCAGCTTTACGAGTATTCCTCCGAGAGAGAACAGCATTGCCGCCGAGAGTATCAACAGCGGCGAAAGCTGCTCTCTCCGCAAAGAATGTTTTTCATCAGTACCTGCCATTTCTTTTTCCTCCGTTTTTCCTTTTCCGGTGTTTTATTTCCGCACGCCGCCGAAAATTCTCCGTACGGCGGTCGGCACAGCGCTTTATTTATCATACAGCGTTTTTATATTATAATAAAATATATGAAATTTTAATTATCATATACAAAATCAAATAACTCGCGCACGGTTCGGTTTTTCTCGTGCGCCTGCCACGCAATAACGTACTCCCTCTCCCGATCTATGATCACCGCCTGACCGAACATTCCGTGACATACGGCAAACCGTCCGCCATGCTTCCGAGGGATAAAAAATCCGTACCCGTAGTCTTCGTCAACGCTTGCGCGGGTGTGCGGCGAGAGCGCAAGATTCACGTACTCCTCCGAGAGATACCGTTTTCCTCCGAAAACGCCTCCCAAAAGGAACAGCGCGCCGAGCTTTGCCATGTCGGCGCATCTTATAAACAATCCGCTTGCTCCGACGGCGTGTCCCGCCGGGCATTGCGCAAAAGCGTAGCTTCCGATCCGCAACGGAGCGAAAAGTTTCTTTCGCAGGTAGTCCTGCATAGGCATATCTGCCGCCGCCGCGACTATGCGCGAAAGCAAGTAGTAGTTCGCGTCTGTGTAAGAAAACACCTCTCCGGGCTTAAATTTCAGCGGATGCCTGAGAACGAGAGAGAGCCAGTCGTCCGTTCCGTATGAATACACATTGTCGGCGTCCGTATCGAGAAACATCTCCGAAAAACCCGTCGTCTGCGACAGGACCTGAGACACCGTTATATTCTTCCACAAGTCGGGAACGTCCTCTTCGGCGGACGCAAAATGTACGCACGAGCCTTTTATATTCCCCTCGCCGCCGACCGTTCCGTTTTTCGCGCACAGAACGTCGTACACGCTTGACGTAAGATCAAGCAGTCCCTCGGAGACGCAAAGTCCGACTGCGGCGGAAGTATACGCTTTCGCCACGGAATATACGTTATTCCTGTCGTTTGCCGGCATGACGCGGCGTTCTCTTATCACGCCGTCTTTATACATTGCAACGCCGAATATCATCATTCCCTGTGATTTTGCGAAATCCGCGGTTCTGTCGAGAAGATCAAACCCGCTCATACGCGCTCCACCGGCACAAGGCGCGGATATTCTGCAAATTTCAGTCCGTATCGGTCTATCCATTCGGAAGCTACCGCAAACGACTCATGATCGGCAACCGATTTCGGATCGTGCGCGTCGCATCCGACGCATACTTCCGCGCCGTATTTGCCGCAGAGCTTAAAGAATTTCTCCGTCGGATAAGTGCGGTGATCGCGTATTCCGAGAAGATTTATTTC
Organism: uncultured Eubacteriales bacterium; assembly: GCA_934462885.1. GTDB lineage: Bacteria > Bacillota > Clostridia > Oscillospirales > CAG-272 > UMGS1696. Next base: position 7,123 of record CAKSJC010000053.1, read on the forward strand.
AAGCGGCATTTTCATTTCCATGGCGCACTCGATAAGCGCGGAATAGTTTTTTTCATACAGCTTTTCGTCTCCGGTGTAATTCATGAGATCCGGATGAGCAAGATACGTGAAAACTCCCGTGCGCATTCCCTCGCAGGTCTGCTTTATATATGCGTTGAAGTCGTCGTCGGTACTTCTTCCTCCATAGACGTGTTTGTCCTCGTTTCCGATGAAATGCTGACCGAGAATCAGATAATCAAGCGGAAAACGCGTTATGAGCTTTAGAAAATCATCGAAAAGCGCAGGATAATATTCAGCTTCGTATCCGATTTTTATGTCTATTTTATCTTTGTACTCCTCGCGAAGAGAAGTAAGAGTTTTCACATAATCCTCCTGCTCCTCCGGAGTCATCCTGTAATCAGAGTAATATCCGTTACGAAAAACATACGGAGAATGATCCGCAAAGCCGAGAACCGCAAGTCCGCCCGTTACAGCGTTTTCGATATAGTCGCGTTCGGTGCCGCTTGCATGATTGCATCTTGCGGTATGAGTATGGAGATTTACCGTCATTTTCATAAGCTTCTTTACCCTTTCTTTTTATATAAGCATCATTTTAACGTCACGTGAAACCGCAGAATACGCGCGAATTTCCCGCCCGCTCTCTGCCGCGGCCGTTCGCTTGAAAGCCGCGTTTTACACACGAGCCGTTCTTTGGGCGCCTTGACAACCGACGTACAGTCTCGAAAGCAATGCGAGCTATATGACGGCTCTGTATTATTATGACTTCGTTCATTTTATCATATCCCAAAAAAAGATACAATAGTTAAAATCTAAATTATTATGCGTTTTTACTCTCCCGAAATGTGCATTTTTTCGTGAGCCGCGTCCTCTCACACCTTTTTTGACGCGCTTTTCACGCCTCATCCGCCGCAAGTTTTTGCCGGGCTGAATATCTCCTTATTCGCTTGACAAATTAAAAGCCGGGTGATATAATCAACTCACGAACAAATGTTCGACATACCGTTTTTCCATACCGTACCGAACGCTCAAGGCGGCAAGTAAGCCCGGCTGAATTTATGAAATTAAAGCAAAAGAGAGGATGACAGCTATATGGTAAAGAAAATTTCAAAAACAAAGCAGACAGAACAGCTCCTCTCCGACATTCTCGCGTACAAAAATTCCCTCGCATATCTGCGGAATGTCGCGGAGTGCGGAACTGTGCCGAATGCCGAAGCAGAGAACGTAAGAAAACAGATACGCTATCTCGAATGCACGATAGAAGCGGTTGAAAACGCTTTCGCTCTTCTCTCCGACGTTGAGTACGATATAATAACAAATCTCTATCTCGTACCCGGAAATTCCGTCGAAGATCTCTGCGAAATGTGCGCTCTCGAACGAAGCAGCGTTTACCGCTACCGTGCCTCAGCTCTACGCAAGCTGGCCAAAGCCGTTTACGGCGCGGAAGCGTGAGAATCGCATACAAAAAAGCATGGGGCGCTTTCTGCAAAAAGCGTCCCATGCGGCTCTTTAATAATACTTATCTCGGAGAATAATTAAAGTTCTGCTGTATTTCGTATGATATGCCCGCTTATTCCGCGACTCTTATGCACTTGCCGAGGGGAGTAGAATAAATGAGCACGGTGCGGATATCTTCCGAAAACATCCTTGAGCAAACCTCACGATAATACATAAGCTGATCTCTATGGCGGCGGATGAGGCGTTCTTCCGCTTTTTTTGTATTCCTCCACTCCTCCGGATAAATCGCGTCGGTTTTGTAGTCCACAAGAACCAGCTCGCCCGTATCGGGGTCGCGAAACACGCAGTCGACAACTCCCTGCACCGTCAGCTTCACTCCGTCCGCGGCAAGCTTTCTCCGAAGTTCTTCGTTCGCCGTGAAGCGGTCCGCGTCAAACAGCGCGTTGAAGCGAAACTCTCGCCGCACCATCGGAGAAGCTTCCATGCGCCGCAGCAGCGAGCTTTGCGCAAATCGCTCAAGCTGTTTCAGATTTACCTCATCCGCTCCCTTGCGGCTTATGAACTTCCGTTCCGTAAGACGTTCAAGCTCCGTGCGGACTCCGTTGTTCAAAAGATTCGAAAAATCCGCAAACTGCATGAAGCGGTGCGTAGCCGTGCCTCTGTCAACAGCTTTTACGGAACTCTCACCGGTCATAAAGCGCGGCATCGGAAGCCTGCTTTCTCCGTTCGCGGCGTTATCCGAGATTTCTCCCGTTTCTCCGCTCTCGCTGTTT
>CAKSJC010000054.1 GCA_934462885.1 uncultured Eubacteriales bacterium
GCTTCCATGGACGCCGCGGAAAAATTCAGGCGCGACAGCGCGCTTTGCAAAGCGGCGGAATCTCTTGTAAGCTTCAGATACGCGGAGTATATTCTTCTGTATGCGGCAACAGCAGACGAAATTGATGTGTCGGATATAGCCGCAAGCGCATTTGCAAAAGGAAAAAAAGTGCTTTTCCCGAGATGTGACAAAAAAACTCATACGATGCAGTACCATGTTGTAAACTCTCTTGACGAGCTTTCACAGGATGCGTATGGTATTCTTGAGCCTCCCGCTGAAAACCCCATATATGATTTGGAAAACGAAAAAGGGGCAGCCGTATGCTTCGTTCCGGGGCTTGTGTATGACAGAGCCGGGTACAGACTCGGATACGGCAAAGGTTTCTACGACAGATATTTATCAGCGTTTTCCGGATGCACGATAGGAGTAGTTTATTCGGATTATATATTAAATGAAGTTCCTCGAGGACGCTTCGACGTCTCGGTGGATATTCTTCTTACCGAAAAGGGAGTCCGTGTCACAAAGGATAGCAGAAAGACACATCCCGGAAAGGCTTAATTTTGTCTTCAAGCCATAAAGAAACATTGTACGCGCCGCTTCTTGTTTCCGCGGTGTTTGCTTTGACTCTTGCGTCACGCTTTCTTCCGGCAGGAGTTCTCGGAATAGACGAAAATCCGTATCTTTCGGTAGTCGTTATGCAGCTTATCGTATACGCGCTTCCGACATTGTTTTATTCGAGAATAAAGGGGCGCGAGTTTACTCCTAAGCTCAGATTGAAACTCCCGGGAGTGTCAAAGATCATATTTATTATTTATTCTTCGATATTTCTCATATCGGGATCGATACTTATAAGCGTTTTGATGTATAACGCTTTCCCAAATAATTTTTCGTCATCGTCGGTGTCGGAATACGCTGCTTTTGCGATGAACAGCAGATTTTTCGACGGATTGTATCTTATTGTTGCTTTTGCGATACTTCCGGCGTTTACGGAAGAATTTCTTTTCAGAGGCGTGATTATCGCAGAGTATGATAAGAATGGCGCGGCAGTCGCCTCTCTTATGAGCGGCGTCATGTTTGCGATGTCCCATTTCAGCTTTGCGAGGTTTCCCGTATATTTTTTCGCCGGAATAGTTCTTTCGATTGTCCTTTTTGCTACCAGATCGGTCGTAGCGTCCGCGATAGTACATACGGTGTATAACGCGGTAATATTGCTTTGCGAAAAATATATACTTCACCTAGCGGATAAGCAAAACGTAAGTTTTGTTCTGTTCGAGATCATAGTCGGAGCAGTAATGATACTTTCCGCTATGCTGGTATGTTATGAAGCGTATGCGATTTATAAGGGATACGCAGAACAAAATGTAGAATCCGAGTATGCAAAAAAATCAGGGAAAAGCGCTTTTACAAGAATAGCGGAAACGTTTTTCTCGCCGACTTTTTTAATACTCGTTATCATATTTATTGTCGGCGCCGCCGCGTGATTGTCAGACTGCTGCTTACAGAAAAAGCCGACGAGATAAAAAGAGGTGATATTTACGGATCAGAATAATAAAAACACGGAATTTGATGAAACAAAGACTTTCGATGTGAATACACACACGGCAAGTACCGTAAACAGAGCGATGAACAGAGCTTCGGGCGTGAAAAGGGGCGCGTTTAATCACGCACAGAATGCACCGAGCACGTATCCGGCGGATCAACAAGCGAACGGTATGCGCAGACAGGGAGGAGCGCTTAACGAAAGAGGCTCAAAAGCTGCGGAACAGATAAATTACAGACCGTCAAATAACGGAAGACCGGCGCAGGGCGCGATAGGAAATATTCCGAAAAACAGGCCGCAAACTCAGTACCGGGCAGAGCAAAATCCGACACGTATAGATCGAACAGGATATCCGCGCCAAACTATGCAGCCAAGACAAGATCGCGGAGCAACGGCATCATATATCGGTGCGAACGCAAATGAACAAACCGGACGTATTCACTCATCGGGCGAACACGCCGCAATGCAGCGTGGCGTTTCTCAGAACGGAAACTTTGAGGCAGGACGCCAGGTTACACGCCATCCCGTCACGCAGCGTCCCGTCACACAACAAGAGAAAACCGATTTTGGCGGACGTGCTGATGTACAGGGTAAAAAGAACATCATGCAGCACAGAACCGTAAGCCGTGACGGGTGCGCGGAAAGCGGTGCGTCATCAATGATGAAAACAAAATATAACTCTTCATCATTTGCTCACGATAACGAGAAAAAAAATCCCCATAAATCTCCCAAAAATAAAGATATGATCGGCGGAGACGGAAACAATACCGTTATGGGTATTGTTAAAACGGTCTTATATATAGTATTTGTTCTTGTAGCGTCAATTTTTCTGTCAGTTTTTATCATACTTGTCGGAAACGATATTTTTGCATTTGTAAAGTCTGACGAGATAGTTGAGGTTACTATCCCGGAGTATGCGACTCTCGACGATGTGGCTCAGATATTGCACAAAGAAGATGTGATTAAATATCCGAATATTTTCAAAATATATGCTCATATAAATCATGATAACGGCGAGTATCTTGCGGGAACTTATTCAGTTTCTCCTATGGAAAACTACGACTCGCTTCTTTCAGATTTCAAATATAAAGAAGAAACCGGAACAAAAGAGATACGGATACAGGAAGGATATACGACCGATGAAATCATAGATCTTTTCGTTTCCGAGGGAATCGGAACCAGAGAGGGATTTATCGATGTTATCGAAAACTATGATTTCGACTACTGGTTCGTGCGCGAGCTTGAAGAAAACGGAATACCTGAGGGAAGAATATACCGCCTTGACGGGTATTTGTTCCCGGACACCTACGAATTTTATGTGAATTCCAGCGAGTACACTGTAATAAACAAGCTTCTCAAGAGGTTCGGACAGATTTTTACTTCAGAGTACCGTAAGCAATGCGAAGAATTCGGATATACCGTCGACGAGGTGATAACTCTTGCGTCGCTTATAGAAAAAGAAGCAGGATCGCCGTCTGAATTTTTTACGGTGTCATCCGTATTCCATAACAGACTTAATAATCCGACGTATTTTCCGCGTCTTGAAAGCGATGCGACTATCGTATATGCCATTCAGCACGAGACGGGTACAAGACCTACATTAAAGGCAAGCGATCTTGAATACGATACTCCGTACAATACGTATAAATACCAAGGTTTGCCGCCGGGGCCGATAGCTAACCCCAGTGCGAGCGCAATTCTTGCAGCGCTTTCTCCCACGGATACTAACTATTATTATTTCGTCGCAAATAACGGAACGACATACTTCTCTGCTACCAAGGCGGAACATGACGCATATATTGCGCAGTTCAGAACGGAAGAAAGCGTTCAACAAACTACAGGTGATGCTCCGATAACGAGCAATCCGTAAAGTTCAAAAATCAAAAAAAGAAAGGATCGGGGGAGCTTTTTCATCTTGAAAAAGTTCCCCCGATCAAAGTAGCGGAATTTGAAGGCTAAATATTCTGTTATGATATGGTTTTCTTTGCGAAAAAGAATTTGTTTACCTCGGCGCCGAGAAGAAGAATTATCATGCAGAAGTATAACCAAAGCATTATAAGACACAAAGCCGCGAGCCCTCCGTAGATGTACGAGGCATTCGGGAAATGCGCAATGTAGAGCGAGTAAAAATATGAAAATACGACCCAGCCGAGAGATGAAAGAAATGCTCCCGGAACATGGACAATTATTCCGTGACGGACGTAACTGCTCCTGTGGGCAATGGAAGAATAAATAGCCGTAAAAAGAATTGTCGTCATTATTATGAAGACAGGTATTCTGAATTTCATTATTATATCTGTAACGCTTCCTTGGAGACCTATAAGCCCGATCAAAAAATCGCCGAAAAGGAGAAGCGCTACCGAGAAGATAATGAGCGCGATAAAAATGACGGTAGTCAAAAGAGATTTGGCTCTGTGAACGATTATTCCCGTATTTCGCGGAGAACGATACACAGTCTCGATTCCGGATCGTATAGCCGCAATCCCTTTTGAAGCGCTCCACAGAGTAGTTACTGTGGTTATTGAAAGAAGTGAAATGCTCGGTATGTTTTTAATTTCCGATAAAACAAGATTAAAAATCTCCAGAACGCCGCTTGAGTATTGGAAATCAAAAAACTGTGCCGGATCTTTATCGGGGATAAAGACTCCGACCAGCGTAATAAGCAGAGCAATAAAAGGAACGGTTGATATTATGACGAAGAAAGATGCTTGTGCGGCATACACTGAAACTTTATCTTTTGAAATTTCATCCGCTATCGACTTGATATATGTCATAAAATTTCTGAAACCGACAACGCGAGACTTCACTGGTTCCTCCTTCAAAAAACAAAAATGCCTTGTAGTATAGCTTGAGAAACGTCGTATATGGAAATACCCAAAAATCTGTATTACTTTATTATATAACATTATTTTTGATAAAACAACCAAAAAAATAAAAAAACTTTTATAGGAGACAAATATGTTTAAAATAGGATGCCATTTATCAACCGAAGGCGGATATCTTTCGATGGGAAAGAGAATACTGTCTGTTGGCGGAAATACGTTTCAGTATTTCACAAAAAATCCGAAAGGCGGACGAACAACAAAAAATCCGGATCCAAATGACGTTGCCGATTTGTTCTCGCTGATAAAAGAGAATAATATGATAATGCCCTTGGCGCACGCTCCTTATACCTATAATCCCGCTTCAAAAGATGAAGCTGTACGCCAATATTCTATGGAATCAATGAGCGGTGAACTAAAATTTCTTGAAAGCCTTCCGGGGTCGCTTTATAATTTTCATCCGGGCTGTCATGTCGGACAGGGCGTGGAGGTCGGATGCGGCTATATTGCAGACCTTCTTAATAATGTTCTCTGGAATGGGATGCACACTAAAGTGTTGCTTGAAACGATGGCAGGAAAGGGTACGGAAATCGGACGTTCGTTTGAAGAGCTGCGTGATATAATAGACAGAGTTGATCCGTTGCTTCGCGAAAATCTCGGAGTTTGTTTCGACACCTGTCACGTCAGCGATGCCGGGTACGATATTATAAACGATCTCGACGGAGTTCTGCGCGAATTTGATCGTGCGGTGGGACTCGACAGACTTTACGCAGTACACCTTAACGATTCTATGAATCCTCCGGGATCACATAAAGACAGACACGCAAAGATAGGAGAGGGCGAGATTGGGAGCGCAGCTCTTGTGCGGATAATCAATCATCCGCTTATCTCCGACAGACCGTTTTACCTTGAAACTCCGAACGACCTTGACGGATATGGACGTGAAATAGCTTTTCTTCAAGAAAAAAGAAAATAAAAAACGGGAGGACTCGGTATGGGTGAAAAAATACCGGCTACTGTAATTTCATCTTTAGCTGACGGTACTCTTCTTTCGGAAGCCTCAGTCACGGCAGAGGAGGTTGAAGTAACAAAAATGGCTTCACTTACCGAGAGACTGCGGGATGATAAAAAAGCTGACATTCCACAGTTTTTTGATGTGTACTGCGTACCGAACGCGCAGTCTGAAATAAATACTTACACTGAAAAGCGCGGTGTAGGATCGGAACAATCCGACGGAATTCAAACCGAACCGGTGAACAGCGCAAATGTAGCGGAACACCGTTCCGCTGTAAACAACGTCAAATTAGAGTTAAGATCGAATTACGAAGAATCGAGACGCATTGCAGACGGCGTTGTTCTGCGCTCCGATGTATTAAATCAATCTCACGTTACACTTTCGCATTTTCACGGATTCGACGGAGAATATGTAAGAATTCCTAAAGTGATAAAGGAGGAATGACGGTGGGAAAGGACGAAATAATAAAAATGACCGCGTGTGCTCTGTCGTCTTCTCTCCATAAAAGAGAAATCTCCGCCGAAGAGACGGCACGCGCCTTTATTTCACACATAGAAGAAAAAAACGGCATCATAAACGCTTTTATAACAAAAACTTCGGCAGAGGCGATAGAACAAGCGGAAAAAGCTGATCGTATGCTTTTGTCGGATAAAAACGCTCACTTTCTATGCGGGATTCCGTATTCGATCAAAGATAATTTTGCAACACGCGGAATAAGAACTACATGCGCTTCCGCTATGCTTGAGGATTTTTTCCCCGATTATAATAGTACGGTCGTTGATAAGCTAACGTCATGCGGATCGATAATTCTCGGCAAGACGAACATGGACGAGTTCGCCATGGGATCGGGAAGTGAAAACTCGTATTTCGGAGACGTAAGAAATCCGCTTGATATGTCCCGTTCGGCAGGCGGTTCTTCGGGCGGTTCGGCGGCAGCGGTAGCTTCATTTATGTCGACGTTTTCGATAGGAAGCGATACGGGAGGAAGTTCAAGAGAACCGGCTTCATTCTGCGGACTTGTGTCGATGAAGCCGACTTACGGTCTTGTTTCACGCTTTGGACTTACGGAGTTTGCTTCTTCTTTTGATACGGTTTGCCCAATCACAAGAGGAGTACCTGACAACGCGAATATTCTTTCGGCTATTGCCGGACGTGACCCGAGAGATATGACGAGCCTGGACGCACGTGAAGACTTTCTTTCTGAGATAGAAGCCGGAATAGGTGGAGTCAGAATCGGATTTGCTTACGACGTTCTTGACACCTGCGAAGAGAGCGTCAGAAAAAGCGTCGAACGAGCGGCGCTTGCGCTGGAAAAACTCGGCGGTAAACTGACAACGGTGAAATTGCCGGAGCCTTTGGATTTGCTTGAACTTTACCTCGGCATGACGTCAGCCGAAGCAGCATCCAATTTAGCACGTTACGACGGTATTAAATACGGAATGTCATCTCCGGGGGAAGATTACAGAGAAATAATGAGAAACACAAGAACGGCAGGATTTGGAAGCGAAGTTAAAAGACGCATTATCGCGGGGGATTATATTCTTTCCAAAACCGGAGGAGAAAAGAATTTCGGTAAAATGCAAAGCGAGCGTATGAAAATAATTTCTGATATAAGAGCAGTTTTTGAAACTGTTGATATCATTCTTATGCCGACTGTTTCGAAAACTGCGTTCAAACTAAAAAAAGAGGGCGGCGCAGGAGAAGAAAGGTACGGAAGCGACAGCTTTACTGTACTGGCAAATCTTACGGGATGTCCGGAGATCACTCTTCCGGCAGGCGGAGACGGACAAATGCCGTGCGGAATATCACTTATGGGAAAGAAACTTTCGGAAAAGCTTTTATACAAAGCTGCACTTGCGCTCGAAGCAGAAGTGTCATGCTATGTTAAAAATGAAACAACATTGTTTGATGCTTGTAATACAATTTGAACGTTCGCGTGGTCATGGAACGTAACGTAATGAGAAAAAACGGAATTTGGCGGAGGAAATATCACAAAATTCCGCCGGATGCGCTTATTTTAGGCAAATGTATTTATGATAACCGCGCTGTCGCAGAGCGTCGTCTGCAAAGAAATTAAACCTGAGGCAGACGCACGTGAATTTGCACGCAGCAAGCCGCTTGCGCGCAGTCTTATATAACTGTTTACGTAAATTAACACAAGCGATTTGCGTAAACGATTTACTCGACTCATGAAGATCGGAGAATGTCTTGTATGGAATTGGAATACGAAGCTGTAATAGGACTCGAAGTGCACGTGGAGTTAAAAACTGCTGCAAAGATTTTTTGCTCCTGCCACGCCGATTTCGGAGCTCCTCCGAATACAAATGTTTGCCCTGTCTGTCTCGGAATGCCCGGTGCGTTACCTGTTCTTTCGAAAAAAGCGGTCGAACTTGCACTTCGGGCGGGTATCGCGTTTGAATCCGAAATAAACCGAATTTCATGGTTTGACAGAAAAAATTATTTTTATCCCGATCTCCCGAAAGGATATCAGATAACACAGTTTGAACGGCCGATCTGCGAAGGAGGATCTGTCGTTATCGAAACGGATGCCGGGAAGAGAAATATCAGGCTTACAAGGATACATCTGGAAGAGGATGCAGGAAAACTCATACACCGAGGGGAAGAGACTCTTATCGATTACAACAGATGCGGAATCCCGCTTATAGAGATCGTCAGCGAAGCCGATATGCATACTGCAAGTGAGGTGAAGGCATATCTCGCATCTTTGCGCCGCACTCTTCTTTTTGCAGGAGTTTCGGACTGTAAAATGAACGAAGGTTCAATGAGGTGCGATGTCAACGTGTCTGTTCACAGACCGGGAGAAAAATTAGGAGTTAAGTGCGAGATAAAAAATGTCAACTCCATAAATTACGCCGGACGCGCAGTCGACGACGAAATAAAAAGACAGACGGCGATACTTCGGGCAGGAGGCACGGTAAGAGCGGAGACGAGGAGATTCAACGAAAATAACGGAAAAACGGAGCTGATGCGTCCGAAAGAAAAAAATATTGATTATCGTTACTTTACCGAGCCGAATATTCCGCCTCTTGTACTGAGTGAAGAGTATATTGAAGGACAAAGGAACTCTATGCCTGAAATGCCGGATAAGATAATAAATGAACTTTGCGAAAAGTACGCTTTGCGTGAAGAGGATGCCCGAATAATTTGCGAGGATCCGTCATATGCTCAGTTTTTTATGAAATGCGTGAAGATCGGTAAAAACGTACCCGTATGCGCAAATTTATTTATCGGAGAAGTTATTCCGAACATGAAGAATAACGTCGAGTATATTTCACCGGAATTTCTCACGGAGATTGCTGAAATGTTCACCGCAGGTGAGATTATAAGCGGAGCGGCAAAGACTCTCATCGGTAAAGCCGCAAACGAGCGTATTTCGCCGCGAGTTATTGCCATTCGTGACAAAATGCTCAAAATAACGGATCTGGAGGAAATATCGGCGTTTGCCGATGAGACTATTCTTTTGGACGAACGTTCGGTTTCAGATTATATTTCAGGAAAGAGCGCCGCTGCCAAACGGATTATGGGCGGAGTGATGCGTAAAAGCAGAGGACTGGCTGATCCGATCATCGCTGAGAGAATCATAATTGAAAAGCTTGAAAAAATAAAAAAACAAACCGAAACAAAATAAATACGGAAATCGGGGAAGCGAGACGGAAAACGGGCGATGTGATCCTAAAAAGGTTTGTCTTATATAAAACGGAGAAAACTTTATTAAAAAGGAGAAAACTCTATTAATAAAGTTTTCTCCTTTTTTTTAATCGCTTACTGATAAATGAGTCAGAGTTGCGCAAATTGTACAAATAATGAGCCAACTATATCAGTTAAGACGGAAAGTTGTTAATTGGGGCAGAAGAGACTTTTTTCAGAAAAATCTCTTCTTTTTGTAAACGCTTCATACAGTCAGTTTTTCTTTACTAAGCTTTTGTT
>CAKSJC010000055.1 GCA_934462885.1 uncultured Eubacteriales bacterium
CCGCCGCGACGCCGCAGTAGGCGGATATCATGTTCAAATTGACTGTGATTCATACAGCCGTCATGAAGTTGAATATATGATAGACGAATTTGAGTATGATATGTCCAAACTCGGTCTTGAAATGTTTCCCGCGTATATATATACCGGTTATGCCATCCGTATAGGACAGTTTACAAGCTACTCAGAAGCGGAAGAATACGTTCCGGTTATTGAAGATATAATAAGAGGAGAGTATATTTCTGTAGTTTCGCCGACAGATACCGCAGTATCACTTATTGAACCGAACACGGACGTTATTATGTTTGAGTATGACTGCGGCGGAAAAACTGAGCTTGGATTAAAGGCGCGCCGAGATGAGAATGGAAATACGTACATAAAGACTCCGGCGGGAAACGTTTATGACGGCGTTTTTACTTTTTCAAGGTACGATAACGGAGAAGTCGACGGAGTTTCTCTAACAAATGTAGTTCCGTTGGAAGCATATATTGCGGGAGTTTTGCCGTTTGAAACGTCAAACAAGTGGCCTATTGAAACTCAAAAAGCCTTTGCGATTACGGTACGTTCGTTCACACTTTCGCATATGCATGATAACAGCAAACATTCAAAATATTCTTTTGATTTGTGCAACACAACAGATTGTCAGGTATATAAAGGAGCAGGTCGCATCAACGAAAGCGTTATGGAAGCTGTCACCGATACGGCCGGACAAGTTCTTACATATGACCGTGATATCGTTACAGCTTTTTATTCTTCAAGCGTCGGCGGAGTTACGGTGAGTGCGAAAGAGGCATGGGGCGGAACAAAAGATTACCCGTATCTTCAAGCGGTAGAAACTCCGTGGGAAGATTATATGAACCATTACAACGGTTTTTGGATATCCGAAATATCACCCAGAGAACTTCTTCAAAGGCTTAATAATGCCGGATATATAGAGTTGAAAGGTGAAATATCCGATATCGAGATTACGGAACTGTCGAAAGATTCAACTTATATAAAGCAGCTTAAAGTTACCGACATATACGGAACCACAGTATATATAAATACTTCAGATAAAGTCAGAACTTCACTCACTCCTTACGTGAAAAGCGCAAACTTTGTTGTGGGACGCGGAAGCGTAGAGTATACGGAAAGTACGAATGTAGAACCAACGGTTTCAGATGAGGACGATTCCTCTTTGATCGGAAAAGATTCCGGATATATGCCATTTGACGATTACTATGTTAAAAGATCGTCCGGTTTGGAGAGAAAAAGATGGGACGAAGGATTTGAGTATGTTATGACTTCAAGCGGAAGTTTTGAATACGAAAAACTTGATGCGTTCGTTATCACATCGGAAAACGCATCTGCTTTCGGCGATGAAACGGCATCGAACTTTACTTTTGAAGATGATAGTGAAACGAGTACCGAAACCGAATCTAATACTCATGTTACAGAGGTAGTGGAAATAACCGGAGACGCAGTGTATAAAATAGCCTATGCCGAAGAAAAAAATAACTTTATATTTGTCGGAAAAGGGTGGGGGCACGGTGTTGGAATGAGCCAGTTCGGGGCGTATGATCTTGGAAAACTCGGATATTCAGCGGAAGAAATACTTAAAAAATATTTTATCAATACTGAGCTAATCGATTATCGCAGGACGAACGACTATAAGACTATAAAATAACAGACGATATATAATCACAACTATCGCCTGTATCGGTCGTTATAACTTAACAAAAAGGACTTTTCATATGAAAAGTCCTTTTTGTTAAAATAAAATTTGCGTAAAGAACAACTCGTCATAGAGTCGGCTGTTCTAAGGTATAAAAACTGTTACGCCTTTACTTCGCTTTTGGAGTCAATTTCAGCAAGAGCCGCATCAATAGCGCGCGATAATTGATCGGCACATGAAGTGTTTTTCATGCCGCAGGTGTTTCCTCGGAGGATGTCCGATATTTCTCGTGCATTTTTTCCGTTTACGAGTTTTGAAATAGCCTTAAGGTTTCCGTTGCATCCGCCTTGGAATAAAACATTTTCAATTATGCCGTTTTGAGTGATATCGAAAGATATCTGAGATGAGCAAGTTCCTTTTGTTTTGTAAGTAAATTTCATTTTTATTGCCTTTCAGTTTTCTTTATCTGTATTTCCCGATTCTCCGGAGGAAGATGTAAGCTTGATATCTGCCGATTTGGCATTTATCGAAAACGTCTTGTCAGCAGAATCGGAGTTTTTTATGTACGTTTTTTCTGCAAGTGTTCCGTTTACTGTGATATTACCGGTTTCAGTCTCAAGACTGAGCGCTGTAGAGTCAAGAGAGTTTACAACATCAAAGTCAATATTTCCGCTCTCACAGTTTATTTCAGTGGATGAGTAGCATTTGAAAGAGTCTGCGTCAATCGAAAGCTCTTCGGAATTTACAGTAAGAGTGTTTACGTATACTGTGTCGAGCGTCAAAGCCACTCGTTTGGCAAAAGATGAGTTTTGATCTGCGTTTATAAGAAGAGATGAGGATGTTTTCAAAGCTTTTATTTCAATATCGGCTTCCGAAACGTTGAACTTGTAGTCTGATGAAGTTGACATATCGTTGATGGAGACTTTACATGAATCTGCTTTTATATCGAAAACTTTAACGGGGGAATCATCGTTCAAGTAAATGTTGATTATTTTTTGGGTATCAGGATTTTCTTTTTTGAAATTCAACAGTAAAAACCGCATACCTTTGAATGAAAATCCGTTCTCCCAAAATTTGAACATTGATGCGATATCAGGAATTTCGTCAAAACTCAGAGCGTGGCTTGAAGTTGTGAGATTATAAAAACTTTCTCTGAAATTCAAGAATTCAATGTAAGGGTGGGTTGAGTTTCCTTTTATGTTAATTTCGGCATTGCTTACGATGAGCTGTATTTTTGATATACTTGAATCGGAAAGGTCGACTGTCTTAATTTGTCCGCCGTCAGCTTCTTCGGAGAAGAGAAGTTCGCCGTTTGTTTTAGCCATATTTTGAGCGACAAAGCAGGTTACAAGTCCGATCACAATTATAACAACAGCAACTATCAATGAAATGACAGATGAAGGTTTCAAATCTTATAACACCACCTTTTTATGTATAAATAAAGCGATTTAAGTTTATAACAAACGAATTTAAAAAACACAGCGGTTTTTCTCATAAGCCAAGGCAGAAAACGCACTGCACCGTTGTATAAAAGAACGGAAATAAATAAAGCGCATCCTGCAGTAATTATACCGAGGCCTATTTCGTAAATGCCGGCTGAAGTGAAGGAAAAAAGCTGAGTTACACCGTATATGATGCCTATTAGGGATATTCCGGCTCCGGCAGCTACCGTTCCGATAAGAGCGCATATAAAAAGAAGTATTACCGCAATAATGGAAGCGAAGATCGCGGCAAATCCGAGAAAAACTATCGAAAGAATAGTGAGCGTAATCGGCAGAGTAAGAAAAAGAGCGACCCAAAAAGTCGTGATTCCTTTTGACGTGCCTTTAATTTCTGGAGAGTAATCCGAAAAGTCGTATGTATCGGAGTTGTCGATGTTGTCCGTTAAATCTGTTGGTTTATTGTGGGATATTTCAGCACTGTTTCTCCCCGAAATGTGAGACTCTTCGGAAATGCTGTTATCTTTTTCATTTTTTATTTCTGAGTGTGCTGTTTGTTTTTCTTTACTGACTGGATCTTCATTTATCTGAGTCGGAGACAGGTTTTCTTCTGAATCAACGATTGAAGAATTTTTCTTCGCATTTTCGGTTTTTCCAGACAAAGCTTTCGCTTTTTTTGAAAATATCACAGATATGCTGTCTGCGAGAACTTCTATCTCAGACGTTGAGTCCATATTTTCAATTTCCGAAAGGTCTTCTTCGGTGAAAGATCGGCTGAGATTTTTGACGTGCCGCTTTGCAATTTCGGAAGGTATGCCTTTTTTTTTCAAAGCAGCTTCAAGCTCTGTTATGAAAAAATTCAATTCCATTCACAAATTCACCTTTCTTTTGAATTAAAGAGATAGATTTTTTGATAAAAATATGGTATAATAAAATGTATGTTAAGTTTTATTGTTTTTTTATTACCTACACCTACGCTTAAGCTGACATCAAGTCACAGAAGCAAAATGACAGAAGAATACCAACTTTCATCGAAATCGTTATGAATACAAGTTTGCCTATGTCATGCTAAACTTCACAGAGCAACCGTAATTACATAGAGCTTAAAATACTTACATATACATTTTATCAAAAAACGGAGCAATAATCAATATGAGAATGAGAAAAAAACGCCATGGAAGTGAACGCCTTGCGGCGCTTTCCGCCCTTTTATATCCGGAAACGTCTGAAAAATGGATTGCCGGCGAGGATGTTTTTAAAAACGACAATCCTCTTAAGATTGAGATAGGGTGCGGAAAAGGGGATTTTATAACTCTTCTTTCCAAACGTGATTCTTCTTTTAATTATATTGCTCTTGAAAGAGTAAGTGATGTAGCAGTATGCGCGGTGGAAAAATACGCGAAAGACAGAGGGCTCGGTTCTCTCGGTTCAAACGGAGGATGGCTTGCGCCTGACGGAACTCTTTATAAAGAAGGCATGATATGTGATATCCCGCAAGAGAAATGCGGAAACGTTCGTTTTATTATAGGTGAAGCAAACGACATTATTTCAAAAATGCCTGATTCTTCTGTCTCTGAGATAATTGCGAACTTCAGCGATCCGTGGTCCAGAAAGTGTACATATGAAAAGAGAAGACTTACCCACCCCATTTATCTTGATAACTACAAGCGAGTTCTGATAAACGGCGGAAAATTCTCGTTCAAAACAGATAACGATACTTTATTTGACTATACGCTAGAAACTTTGTCATCCTGCGGATTTGATATTGTATTTCTCACCAAAGATCTGCATTCCTCCGAAAGGAACGCTGACAATATAGTTACTGAATATGAAAGAAACTTTACCGAACAGGGAATTAAAATCAAAATGCTTGAAGCGACTCCGAAAAATTAATTGACAATTCTTTTTTTATATGATAAAATACTAAATTACGATTAAACATTTGCTTTATATACAAAAAGTAAGTAATCGCGGGAGGTCTAAATGAACAGTCTTATTTCATTTGAAAATATTTCTCTTCATCCGGTATCAAAAGAAATACTTGAGTTAAACTCGGTATCCGAACAGTACGGATTGACTTTAACCGAAGATGAAGCACGAGAGCTGTCGGAAACAAGAAATACGGCGGTTTCTGAAAATGAAAGAATTGAAATAGGCTCCGGTCCTGTGATTGACATAATAAAGAGATTCTGTACATCCCGTTATATAACTAAAGAAAACTATACCTATATACTTAATGAAGTGACAAGTATATTTTATTATATCAAAACGGAAACCGATGATAAAATAAGCGATAAAGATTTGCTTGACGAGCTGTTTCAAAGATTCGAATTACAGTGTCGAGGAAGTATAGATGTACTTATAGGCCGCGAGGCAGAACGGATAATAAGAAAAGTAAACAGCGGCGAAAATTATTATAAATGGTATGCCGACCGCGACGAGCTTGACTATGACTCTAAAACGGGCATGAGAGAAGCACCTGCAAATGTCCTTGATGAGGAATACGGAATAGAATACTTCGAGGATAAAGATACGCCTGCAGATCACGATAAATACGAAAATGAAGAAAAATATGACGAAGAAGAGGATATTGAATCCATACTTGACGCATACGATGAATTTCTTGATTCCGAAGCCGAGAAGAATGCTTCCGAGCCTAAGAGAGATGTAGCAAAAGAGAATCCGGATGATGAGGAGGGCGAGCGTAATGAGTGAACAAAATCCTGTACTATTCGGGAAAAACTATTTCGAAGTAAAAAAAATTAACAAAGCTGATTACACAACCACTCTTGCTTCGGAAGCTTTACGGACGGGATTTTATTCGTCAAGCGATCTGGAAAAAGTAAAAAACGGAGTTATGGAAGCTCTTGCGGAAGTTGTAAAGCTTTATACAAAGAATGAATCTTCATCCGTAAGAACGGATACGGCACGGGATCTTGCCGCGTCGCTCCTTTATAATATAGATACGTATCTTTTATCATTGAAGAACGACGAGACCGCGGCAAGAACACTTCTTGAAAGAAAGCCGATCGAGCTTTACGGAAAAGGTTATCTTATAAATGAAAAAATATATAAGGAAGCTCTCGTTTATTTTGGCAAGGTAAGATATACGAGGCTTAAAACAAACGATGAAGCATATAATAAAACTCTCGATAAGTATTATAAAAACTATCTTTCATCGTACAGCGCAAAATTTTCAGCGCATAATAAGATATACCTGACTCTTTTACGTTTTGGTATTAACGGCGCGTTCCATATAGACGAAGCCCTTGAAGTGTTAAAAAAACTTCTTGAAATAAATAAAGGAAAGCAATCAGATTTTATAATTGATCATACGGAGACCTGAGCTTTTCACGCATGAATACAAGTACTGTACAGTTGGCTGCAGTCATTGTTCCGATTATAATATCCGCAAGACACCACATGAGTTCTGACGATATAAAAGAGCCTATGACGGTACATAGAACGGATATGGAGGAATATATAATCTGCGGCCATTTTTTATGAGTCAGATACTTCATTGCTATTGTTCCGTAGTAGATCTGAGCTATGATAGAAGCATAAGCAAAAAGGACAACGGAAATCATGAGAATGTAGTAAACACCGTTTCCGCTAAGCGCTTCGAACGATCGTATGGTCACAGCTGCGGAATCGCAGTCGTTTCTCCATGGTATAATCTTATATTTGCTGTCAGCTATAAGAAGAACGAAAGCCGTCATAGAGCATAGGATGATTGTATCAAATATTACTTCTACAATACCGAAACAGCCCTGATGAACCGGGCTTTTTGTGTTTGCGGTAGCGTGAGCGGTAGGGGAAGTCCCACACCCCGCTTCATTCGAAAAAATTCCGCGCATTACCCCAAATCGCATAGCTTCTCTGACGCTGAAGCCTACTCCGGCTCCGAATACCGCGCGCGGAGATACGGCGGAACAGATTATTTTTTTCAGTATATCGGGAATAAGAGAGAGGTTTAAAAAAATAATGTAAAGAGAAATCGCCATGTAAAGAAGTGAAAGGGGCGGAATGAGTTTAGACGTTATTTTTTCAATTTTTCGCGTTCCATAAATAATTGATATAAGAACAAAAAACGCAAGTATTAAGCCGCATAATAAGCGATAGTTTCCCGGGATAACACATACTGCGGAATTTGATTGAACGATGTTTCCGGTTATAAGTGAATTTGCGATACATAGAAGAGCAAATATTCCTCCGAAAACGGAAGATATTCTGTACGTTATTTTCTTCGAAAGACCATCTCTTATGTAATACATCGCTCCGCCGTAGAAGCCTTTTCTATCCTTTTTTCTATATTCTACAGCGAGATAAACCTCGGCGTATTTTACAGCAAGGACTATAATAGCACCTATCCACATCCATAAAACCGCTCCCGGACCGCCGGAAATAAGCGCAGACGCGACTCCGGTTATGTTTCCGACGCCGAGCGTCCCGGCAAGAGCTACCGAGAGCGCGGAGAAGGGAGTAGTCCCGGAGTTTTGCGGAAGATCGGTGAGATAGCGCTTAAATTTTTTCGGCGAAAGTATTTTTCCTATTTTGCATGACGGAATAAGGATCGCGGCAGAAATAAAGATAAAAAACGGAGTTATTGCTCCTCCTATGATTTCGGACAAAAAATCAAGTATTCCCAATTTGTTTACCTCATAAAGCTTGTTTTGGTAAATTATATTATAGCCTTTCATCCGAAATGACCTGCACATTTAAAAGACACAAATGTTTTTGTGAATATTAACTCAACAAGCTTCAGGTAATCAAGAAGTATTTTGAAATGTCTTCTTGATTACCTGTTTTAGTTTAGTTGTTTTCTGTCGAAGGTACGGAGTTTTATATGTTTTATTGCAGTAAACCACAAACAGCGCCGATGTAAAAAAACACACCGACGCTGTTTTGCGATTATATTTTATTCAATCCTCTTTTACTGTAACAACGAAGCAGTTATTTATGTACCTTTCAAAACCGAGACTCGGCTTATTGACAAACTCCCCGTTATACACCATTACCGTGGAGCTTCCTCCATCAAGCATTGCCGCGTTATAAGCGTTTTCTTCAAGCATTACCTGTTGAAGAACGTCAAGGTCACATCCGATACTCCAGTCGACCTGCCTGCCGTCTATTACAAGAAGGAGAAATTCACCTGTCTCGCGCTGTCCGATAGCAGTTCGCGGTGCAATGCCCCAACCTCCGCTTCCTTGCTTTACAAGGCCCTCTCCGTTAACGACAAGGAACGGTGCAAAGGAGACCGCGCTGACTATATTATTTTCAAGAGCCCATGTTGCTGTGCAATGTCTTAAAACAAGGGCGCCTTCGTCGTTTATACCGATCATGTTATATACGGTTCCGTCATCACTGTACGGATATACAAGATTACCGTTTTCAATAATAAGTCCGGACGGTGTGCCTCCGTTCGAATCATAATTTACGCCGTCCTGGAATCCACCGCCGTTGATGCCGGCAATGGCTCCTGATCCTTCTACCATCATCATAACGGTTTCACCGCAGCTGTATTGACTTGATGTGTCTACAAGTTTAACTCTAAGAGGATCGCTTACTAACATTATGTATCCTCTCCATGTAATTCCGGACACTTCTTTCAGATAAACGTCTTCTTCGAGCATTGTGTATCCTTCAAGCGTATAGTCGTATTTGACCTCTTCTTCGGATATTCCTATCATTTCGGCCGCTTCTCCGTTTTTTGCTGTATCTTTTGAGCTGTCTTCATCGGTTTCATTTTTGAACGATAAAATATGAGAGTCGTAGTCAGTATCATCAACCGCATTTTCTTCAAGTACGAAATTTATATAATCGTCTGAGAAAAACATCGTCGCCAAGTACTTGTGATGCATGGTTTTCATGGCAGAACAAATCCAAATAGTCTGTAACTTCGGACTGACTCCCGCGACTATTAAAATAAAGAACGAGGCAACGCCCGTAACTATTAGGGCAAGAAGCGTTATCCCGATAATTGACAGTATACGTAATAATTTTTTCATTTTTAAAATCTTTCCAAAAATCAAGATGTACGTTTTATAGACGAATATTCAGGCAAAAAGTTCCTCAAAAGGACAAAGTGTTACTTGTTTTTTTCGCTGATATACTTATCTATGGAAGCGGCGGCCTTTTTGCCGGCTCCCATTGCAAGTATTACAGTGGCAGCACCTGTAACAGCATCACCGCCGGCATA
>CAKSJC010000056.1 GCA_934462885.1 uncultured Eubacteriales bacterium
TATGTACGCAGCCCTGCCTCAACGTGACCGACGGGTATCTGAAGATAGAAGCAGGCAAGTGCAGTCACGAATGTGGTGGACGTATCGCCGTGAACGAGAACTACGTCTGGATTAACTTCAAGAAGAACGTCGCGTATTCGTTCGAGAATATTTACGGTAACGTCAAATAGGGTTTGTTTATCTTTCATTATCGAAAGATCGTAGTCGGGAACTACTCCAAAAGCATGAAGTACTTGATCAAGCATCTGCCTGTGCTGACCTGTAACGCAGAGAGTTACATCAAGTTCCGGTCTTTTTTTTAGTTCCAAAACGAGCGGACACATTTTTATTGCTTCGGGACGTGTTCCGAAAACAGCTAAAACTTTTTTCATAGATACACCCATTTAATTTGTTTTTATTAAGCACATTATACCAGTTAATAAAGCAAAAGTCAATAAAATAAAATATCCGACCGTTGGAGATGAAATATACGTTCCTATGAAGTTTTCCGTAATACAAAAAATGTTCTTCTGACAGTTATCGGAAGAACATTTTTTTGTAAAATTCAGTTTTTCGGCCAAATCCAAGATTATTTTTATTATATTTTCAGTAGTTTTTCTCATCTGCTTTTCATCTGTTTTTAGGATGTGCCGCAGCTGCTCCGCCTGAGATAAGGTCATCCGATATTTCGTCGGTGTATTCCGGTTCGTGAGTTTCCGATTTAAAAGTGCGTGCGGAATCAGATGGTGAAGTATCGGAAGATACTTTATTTGTTGATGACGAATTTGATTTTGGGGAAGTGTTAAAAGGTGTTTCTGCGCTTATTGTGCCTGTATTTCCGTGTGTTTCTGAAAGAGCTTCTTCATGAGAGTCATTTTTAGTTTTGGGGTAGGTTTCCGAATAATTTTTTATTTCAAAATCGCTTTTTCCGCTCAGGCCGTCTTTTTGCATCATCTTTTCAAGGACTGAGATGTCGCTTGATATGTCAATAAACTCATTTTTGAAAAGCTGATCGACCTGTTGCTTGAATCCGACAACAAGAAGGTCGAGTATATTTTCGATATTTTCTTTCGATTTCTTCATATTTTCCCCGGCGATTCCGACGCGTTCTATTCTGCGGTAAGATTCAAGAAGCTTAAGGGTTGTGGGAAGATAGTAGTTCATGAACGTTCTGATTTGAGGCATTGCTTCCGGATGATCAGTAACGTAATCGAAAATATTTACGGTATGTTCTTCAATTTCGTAGATCCTGTCAGAGACTTCTTCGTCTTTGATTTCATCATTAAGATGGCGTATCTCGTTGATTATTGTTGTGAAATTATCTTCATCGGAAGTAACTTTGGCGTTTTTCTCATTGTCCAATGAAGATTCATTTTCTTTATTTTTGTCATCGGTTTTTTTTGCAGACCGTTTATTCTTTTTCAGAACATCACCGTATGCGTTACGGTAATCAAATCCGGCAGGCTCATCGGGTTTCGCAAACGGAGTCCTCATAAAGTTGTTTGTTCCGACGTCAATATATGCAGAATCGCCGAACTCACCCTTGTCGATCATTTTCTGAAGCTCTTTTTTTATCTTATTTACATTGCTTCCGGACGCTGATGACAGTTTGTCGAGGTTTATGCTTTCGCGTTCTCCGATAATCGCTCTGATTCTCGCGCGTCGGCTGTCTCTTGAGTGAAACAGTTTAGAGATGAGAAAGAGTACGCCGGAGGCGAGAAACGTTGGAACTGACAGAGTGAAAAAGTTTTCTATGAATTGTCTTGTGAAAATACTTCCGACGTTTGCGATAACGGAAACGGCTGCAATAATGAGCGTTATGACAGCCGCTATGGAAAGTCCCTTCGAGACACCTGAAATGTTCTTTGAATTATTTTTTCTTTCTTCTTTTTTTGCCTTTCCTGAGTCAGACATTTCGGAGCTTGTGAACTGCCATGTTTTCGTCTGTTCCGAACGCGTATTCTGAGAAGATTTATTCCGGTCGGATGAGTTGTTTCCCTCAGATGAAGAAGGTTGAGAAAAAATGCGAAGGATAGTCAGTACGACGCCCATCGGTGGAAAGACCATATATGCAAGAACAATGATGGGGATAGGAACTTTTAATGAGATATAATTCTTATTTGCCAATTATACTGCAGTTCTCCTTCTTGCTTGAAATTTATATTTTTATTGTTAAGTTGCATGCAGGGATAGAAAAAGTCAGGATTTTGTGAAATTCTTATTTGTTTTCACCGGAGTCAAGAGTTTTTAAGTAATCCATGCACCGGCGAACTTCTTCTTTGCCCGTAGGCTCAAGTCCTTCGCTTTCAACGATTATGCCGATGCCGCGTTCAATTGCTTTTTTGCGTACAGCGGCAACGGGAGCGGTTCCATTGCCGAGGGACGTTCCTTTTCCGTCCGAACTTCCGTCTTTGAGATGGATAAGATGAACGCGGTCGCCGAGCCGATCGATTTCAGCTACGGGATCAAGACCGGCAACATAAGCCCAGTATGTGTCAAGCTCAAATAAAATATCGCAATTATCCTCAAGCATTTTATGGATTATGTATCCTTCGGAAGTTTCTTCAAACTCAGCTACGTGATTGTGATAAGAAATATTGATACCGGAGTCGCGGAGTTTCGGAGCAATTTCGTTATATTTGTCGATGAATCTTGGAATCAGCTTACGCTGTGAGAAATCATAATGGGGAATAACGAAGTTATGATTTCCGATCGTCCGGTGAAATTTTACGACTTTGTCAAAGTTGGCGTAAAGCTCGTCAAAGCTGCTGTGCGAACCGATAACGGAAAGTCCGTATTCGTCAAGCATAGCTTTTATTTCTTCTGCGGAATGATCATAAAAACCTGCGAATTCGACATATTTATATCCAATTTCTGCGGCAGCGCGAAGTCCGCTTGCAAGATCGACATCGGTCATATCACGTAGGCTGTACATTTGTATTCCGTATTCCATATTAAAATTTCCTTCTCAAAAACAAATAAAATAACATTTATATTATAAACAAAAACAATGAAAAATTCAATATATTTAAGCAAATTTTAAGATTATGTATTATTTTGCGTTACTCTTTTGTAAATATAACTTCTTCCCTTTTTGTGTGTCTTTTCAATAACTCCGCGTTCGGACAGAACCTTAAGTATTGCATAGACTTTGGCGGATTTTATATGTGCTGTTTTCATAAAGTCTGAAGCAGTAAACTCATCTTCGCATGAATCCGGAATGCAGGATAGATAATCGTCATTGGTTGATAATTCTATAATGCCGAATATATCGCACGGTATACGTTCGAATCTGTGAGAGCCTCTTTTGCGGTCGCGGCTCCAGCCGTTTTTTAGCCTGTATTCGTCTATCTCAAGAAGCGGGGCGAGAATTGTAAGGTTGCAGTTTCTGACATAAGGAAGTATCTTTACAAGTTCGAAAAGAACGTCATAAACTCCTTCTTTTTTGGGGGAAAGACTTCTTTTTGAAAAATCATTGGTATCAGGATCAATCCATGAGACGTATTTTTTTGCGGATAGCGGGTAAACAAGCCTGACATGATATTTTGGAAGAAAGGCTTCGAGTTTTTGCTTTAATCCGGAGAAGCCGTTTGTTTCGATTTCTGTCACAACTCCGTCCGCGAAAATATCCGCGACAAAACCCTCGAGCGGTATTTCGCAGTGTGAAATATCGTCATCAAAATATTTCTTCAGTATTAAATGAAGCTGTTTTTCCTTATACGTTCCGATGTTGTATCTTTCGTGCGGTACAATAGCAGTGTCATAAATTATCTTATAAAAGCGAGCTTTATTTACATCCATGTATAGTTCCGTTTATTTTTTCTTCGTTAACCATTTAAGAAAAGCGTCAAGTTCGGATGGCGTGAAATCTTTTTCACGATACAGGGAGTCGAGAAGAGAAGTCAAAGAACCGCCATGATATTTTTTTACAAAATTATCGGTTATTCGTGAAAGGTAAGCGTCATGTTCGGCGGTCGGAATGTAGTATCTTTCTTTTCCGATCTTATATGAAATGACAAACCCTCTTTCTTCAAGGCGTACTAAAAATGACACTAGAGTAGGCTTTTGCCAACTTTTTTTATCTCCAAGCAAGCGCATGAGGTTGTTTGTGGTTACGGGAGGAGTTTCTTGCCATATCGCAAGCATTACATCAAATTCGGCTTCGGGGAGTTTTGTGTCATAGTTGACTTCGTCGGTTTTTTTTATATATTCATTTTTTATCTGCTCAAGCTTGGCATCATCCATTTTAGACTTCCGTCCTTCTTTATATCGTATGATAATTATACAACTGTCTAAAACTTTTGTCAACAAATTTCTCTTGTATTTTATGGTGTTTGACGCTCAAAATACACATTTGTCTTTTCTAAAAATACATTTGTCTTTGCGCGTGAAAACGTTATATGTTGTTATATGTTAAAGAGAATATTGACTTTCGTGGATTTTCTTATTATAATATTTTTGACAAAGTTCTAAAAATAAAGTTAAGAGATTTATAAAAATATATTCGTAAAGGAGAGTTGACTGTGATAGATTTACGGAACATAAAAAACGAGAATTTAAGATCTGTTTTAGATTCTGTGGCGAAAAACGGTAAAATAAGTCGAGCCGGTATATCAGAAAAAACCGGACTCAGTCTTGTTACGGTGGGAAAAATATCAGACGCTCTTCTTGAGAGGGAACTTATATATCAGGTAAAAGAGGCAAAGAAAGGCGCGGGACGGCGCGCCGGCGCCTTATGTTTAAACGAAAAAAAGTTTGTTCTTATTTTGGATCTTACCTCGTACGATTTTTTCGGAGCGACGTATGACTTAGGCTTCAAGGAAAAAGAAAGATTTTCTTTTACATATAATAAGTCAGTAGTGTTTGAAAAAAATCTTAAGGAATTTATTAGTTCTGTTTTTCTATATATTTCCGAAAACGATCCGTTGGACTGTATAGGAATAGGAGTCCTTATTTCCGGAAAATATGACCGAAACACAGATACCGTTATGTGCAGAGAAATGCCGGAACTATCAGAAATTAAGTTGAAAAAAGCGGTTGGCGAGTATTTTGAAGGGATTTTTGTAACAGTCGGCTCATATATCGATTCAGCTGCGATTTGGACGGTGAAACGTGCAAAAGATTATTCTTCGTATTCCGCGCAAAACGCTGTTTTTTTACATTTTGGAAAAGAGGTAACAGGAGCGCTTATTGCAGACGGAAGACTTTTTTCGGGAATGAACGGAAATACGTGCGATCCCGCTTCAATGATGGATGAGAGAGGGGAACCGTTGAAGAAGAGATTCGATAAATGTGTTGATATAACTGAGATTTGTTGCGTCCTTTCATATTTGACAGGTAATATTGTGAAGCTTTTTTATCCTGATTCGTTTATAATCACAGGATTGAATGATAAAGAGGCTGCCGAAATACCGACTGCTCTGAAAGAGAAGCTGATATCGAAATATAATATACCGGAAAAAGACATACCCGAATTTTTATTTTGTGCCTATGATCCTTCAGATGCAAGGCGCGGACTTTGTATGGTATTGCGGGAAAGATTTACGGACGGTATGGTTTTTGGCGAGCGAGCCGATGAAGCGACAGTTCGAAAAAAACGCGATTTTTAATGTATGGCATTGCGGCATAGCAGAAAATGCATTTTCAGACTGCGGTGTTATAGAATAGGAGAAGAAAATGAAAAAATATCCGCTTTTGATGCGCCCTGTTTCAAAGCAGACGATATGGGGTGGAGAGCGTTTGAAAAAAGAATATGGGAAAACTGCTTCATTTGATAAGATTTCAGAATCGTGGGAGCTTACGTCACGCCCGGACGGAATGAGCATAATTGAAAACGGTGAATACACCGGCATGACTCTTGCGGAATACTATGAGCTTGGAGAAACGGATATACTTGGGAAAAACTGCCGCAGATATGACCGTTTTCCGCTTCTCATAAAATTTATCGATGCGGCGGATCGTCTGTCGATACAGGTACACCCTGATAACGAGTATGCTCAGAAGAATCACGGAGAATTCGGGAAAACCGAAATGTGGTATATCGTTGACTGCGAAAAAGATTCAAAGCTTGTATACGGACTTCGCGCCGGATGTACAGCCGAAGACTTGAAGAAGGCCGTTTCAGAGGGGCGGGTTGAGGATGTGATGAATTACGTCCCTGTGAAAAAAAGTGAGGTTTACTTTATTCCGTCAGGGCAGGTGCACGCGATAGGGGCAGGAATACTTATCGCGGAGATACAGCAGAACTCGAATATAACATACAGAGTGTACGATTATGACAGAATACAGGCTGACGGAAAGCCGCGGGAACTTCATACGGATCGCGCCCTTGATGTTATCAGAACACGTACAGAAGACGAAATAAATGCGCTGCGGTTTGCTGTTCCGGACGATAAGGGAGATTTCGATACCCTTTGCTCATGCGAATACTTTACCGTGCGCAGATACGTTACCGATGGCGAACGTGAGATTCTCGTATCGGACGATAGCTTTGTATCAGTTCTTGTACTTGAAGCAACGGAAGCTTCAATATCATGTGCAGGAAATCGGTGTGACATAAAAAAAGGAGACAGCTTTTTTATTCCGGCGGGCAGCGGAGAGGTAATAATACGCGGAAAATGCGATATCATTACTTCAAAAATAAACTGAAAATCTGACGCTTCTTTATGTTTAAGCCGCAGAGTACACGAAAAAGGCCGGTTTTCCGATATCGTTATAACCAATGAACGCAATCGTATCTTCCGATTTCGGCAATAATGCCGGCGGAGATGACCATGATCAGATAACCAAACGAAACTTTTCGGAGACGAATCATATGATGCAGAGCGTCTTTTGATTAGTCACCGATTTTATATATTATATCGCTCAAATGATTGTCTATACTATCTCCGGGCGGTTTGGAGAGCTGTTTTAAAAATCAGCGGTTATAAATCGAATAGCGAAAAATCGCAAAGCAGGAAAAATCAGGAGCAGAGAAGAGGATTGTCCTTTTTCTGCCCCTGTATCTGTTTATTCCTTTTGGGCGGTTTCACCGTCATCCAGCAAATCGGTCATATTTTTCAAGCTGATGCCTAATGTGGATCCGTTGTGCAGTAATGCCGAAGTTGTGGGAGGTAAGATACCCGCCACGCCAAGTGCGATAAGCTACAGGTTAAAGCCCACAATGAAGCGGCAGCTGGCATGGATGCGTTTCATCAAGGCTTCGCTGATTCGCCGCAGTGTTACCGGTTAGAAAAGATTCTCTGAAGCGATAGTGATGTCCGCGATCTCCAGGGCGATGGCTGCGCCGGTGGAAATAGCAATGCCAGCATTCGCCTCTGAGAGAGCAGGAGAATCATTGATCCCGTCGCCTTCCATAATGACAGTGTGCCCCTTGGCTTTTTCCTGACGGATAAATGCTGCCTTGCCCTCCGACAGCACTTCGGCGTACAGCGCGTCAACACCAACCACGGCTGCCACGGATTCCGCCGTGCGGCGGTTGTCGCCGGTCATCATCACCACATTGTCAAAGCCGCTCTCGTGCAGTGCCGTCACTACCTGCCGTGCCTTAAGGCGCAGAGGGTTTGTGAACACAAAGCACCGCTGCCAAAACTCCGTCAATGCACAGATAGAGGTGAAAGAATAATGACGGGATTGCGTCAAACTTCTCTTGTTCTCCCTCGGGAATCCGGCAGCCCTCGTCCTCAAAGACAAAGTGGGCGCTTCCGATGAGCACACGTTACTGCTCTACCATGCTGGAAATGCCGTGAGCAACCACATATTGTACCTGTGAGTGGTATTCATCGTGGGAAAGTCCGCGTTTTTTTTTGCCTTCTCTACCACGGCATTTGCCATGGAGTGAGGATAATGTTCTTCCAAGCAGGCGGCAAGCCGCAGCATGAACATTACCGATCCGACGGTTCTGTAGTCACCCCTGAAACTGATACCGCAACGGCTGCAGCGTCCAAAACGGCAACAGAAAGCTTTCCGTGCCACAGCGCCGCAAGCCCCTCTTTGATGTACTTTACGGAGCGAATTACTGCTAAAGCCGAAGTGATTGAAATCGGCAGGAATAGCTTGGAGATACAGCGACGCATTACCGTGAACGCCAGCCTGTCCTCAAATTCTCGGTTCAGTTCCCGTGAGGTGTGTTTCGACACCAAATCCATAGCTTCTGCCTTGGCAAAAGAAAACGATGCCAATGCGGATATTAGATGGTCTCGCGCCACATCGTACCTTTAGTGAGGACATAAACTTTCACCGACTGTACGCCGTTCAGAGTACGCAGATAGTATTCCAGCACATCCGCATGGTGAAGGGTCATGCGCCCACAGCAAAGATGCACTCGCATACGCCCGGGAATGTCGTGTAGGATCGTGCATTTCATGGGTTACACTCCGCCTTGCTTTTCTCCGAGTTTGCTTCATCAGCGACGTCCTCAATCACGGCAGCGGCTTCCGCTTCGGCACTCTGTTCACCGATTGCCTTGGCTTCCGCACAGATGTCGTCTGCGCCTTCACGCACAGCGGTAACCGTGGTCATTACGCTGTCCTTTGCCCGCAAAGCGGCGGCAGTGGCATGTACGTAGACCTTTTTTGCATACTTGCTGCCAAGAGCCTTAAGTCCGGCTATGCCGAACAGCACACCGGCTGCAAACAAACCGATTTTCTTCATGTCCATAATTTTCATCCTCTTGATATTGAATTATATTATGGAAACTCTGATTAAATCTGCAAGAAGCGCTGTACATCCAACGATTTATTCAGAGTGTCTTTAGATAAACCCAACGTATGTAATGCAGGCGAAAGGGTTGATCTAAAAATTACTTTTTTCCAAAATGGAAAAAACTCTTTTTCTCATAGGGCGCAGAGGTGATTTCTCCGGGAGTGTAGCCGGTAGCGGCAATTGCTTTCCGAATCGCCTCTTCATCCGGCGATTCTTCGGACAAGATGACCGTTTCGCCTTTTGAGTGGCTCGATGTGACTTTTTTTACCGGGAACGCATCGCGGATTGCCTCATTGATATGGGCCTCGCACATGGAGCAGGCCATGCCGGAGACCTTTACTGTCGTTTTAATCATTAAAAATCATCCTTTCGGTTTTAATATTTGATAAATCACTTTTTTACCGTATCCGGGTATTTGATGAGATCATACATTTTGTCAAACTCTCCGATATCCCGTATTACGGCAAACTCCATGCCAAGATGGACATATTTATCGCACTGGATTGTGCGTCGGTTTCCAAACTCACCGGCAAATTGAGACGGTTTCCATCGGCAAATGCAATATCC
>CAKSJC010000057.1 GCA_934462885.1 uncultured Eubacteriales bacterium
CCTATGTTCCATATGTCGGAGATAGGACGGTGACGCCATATCCGACGCTCAAATTCCGCGCGGTCGAGATAACCGATACTGTTTTGCGAATGTTTTGCCGTAATGTCGAGCGCGACTTTCGCAAGAAATAAATTTGTGCCTATGCCGGCTGAAGAAGAGATTCCCGTGGATTTTTTCACTTCATCCATAAGCATTTGCGAGAGTTCTGTCGGAGTTTTTTTGTACATTGAAAGGTATGGAGTTAAATTGAAAAAACATTCGTCTATCGAATATACATGAATGTCATCCGGGCTGATAAAGCGAAGATAGGTTTTATATATTTCGGATGAACACTGCATATACCGTAACATACGTGGCTTTGCCGTGATATAGCTTATACTTTCGGGAATTTCGAAAATGCGGCAGCGGTTTTTTACTCCGAGTTTTTTCATTGCCGGAGTCACCGCAAGGCAGATAGCTCCGCGTCCGCGGTCGGGATCGGCTACCGCGAGATTTGCCGTCATTGGATCAAGACCTCGGCGCACTGCTTCAACGGAGGCAAAAAAACTTTTTAAGTCTATGCATGCATAAATTTTGTTTTCCGTCTCGTCTTTGTATTTCGAATTGATCTTACTTTCACGCTCATCCATGACACTATCCTCTCTGCGTTTCTTGGGAAAATGATATCATATGTTTTTACATGGTGTCAATTTGCGTTTGTGAACTAACTTACGTCTAAAAATGAAAAAACAATGAACGATACCGTTGCGGGTGAATTTCTGAAAATCATTGACACTGGAGATTATTTTTGATAAAATGATACACGAAAAAATGTCGACCGAAAAATAATTAAAAATTAAATTAAGGAGTAAAAAATGAATTCGAAATTTAAGAAAAACGGCGGAGAGGAGATACAGTCTCTTATCGACCGCGCTAAAGCCGACGGAACAAGCAGAGTCGTTATTACGGGAGCGTGGGAGATTGAACGGGAAATACGTATTCCCTCTGATTTTCACGTGATACTCGATAACGCGCACCTTCGTCTTGCCGACGGAGTATTCTGTAATGTTTTTATAAATGAGCACTGCAGAACCGAGATCGGACATACGCTTGCGGGACGCGATCGCAATATTACTGTCGAAGGACGCGGAAACGCCGTAATCGACGGAGGAAATCATAACGGTCTTTTAGAGCGTACTTCGGAAAAAGACGGTATGCCTCACATATCATATAATAATCTTCTTTTGTTCACGAATGTGGACGGCTTCAAGGTTGACGGGATAAGATTCATAAATCAGCGTTGGTGGGCGCTTGATTTTATTTACTGCGCGAACGGTAGGATATCGAATATTGATTTTCTCGCAAATTATTCCGTGCGGAACGAAAATACCGGAGAGATCATCCCGTTTTCGAGTATAAATGATATTACGGGAGGATCAAATAACATTGTATGCGTTCCGAACGCAGACGGAATAGATCTTCGGGCGGGCTGCCACAATATTATTATCGAAAACATTACGGGATATACCGAGGACGATACCGTGGCTCTCACCAATCTTCCCGGCGACATTGAGGAGCTTTATAAAGTCGAAGGACTTTCCACTGATCTTCACGATGTAATAATAAGAAATGTAAACAGTTCCGCTCTTTGCTCGAATGTAAGACTTCTGAATCAGGGCGGCACAAAGCTGTATAATATTTTAATAGACGGTGTGTTTGATTCGTCAATGAACAGTCCGTATATGGATCGCGGCTACTGCGGAGTGCGCGTCGGAGACCGTATGATGTACAACGTGACTCACTCAACGACTGAGGAAACGTACAATATCAGGATAACGAACGTGTATTCGAGAGCGCTTACGGTGTTGCGGCTCATCGGCGGAATGAAGAATGTGACATACGATAACATAAACGGTTTTGACGGATATCAGTACCTCACAGATATTCAAATACTTGAGTGACGTGGATTTTGAGGAATTAAAAAATGGAAAAAATATTTAATAAAAACGGCGGGGAACTGATTCAGAACAAAATCGATGCCGCCGTAAAAGAAGGAACAAACAGCGCCGTTGTAAACGGAAACTGGGAGATTGAAAAAACAATAAAGATTCCGTCGAATTTTCATCTTGTGCTTGAGGACTGTCATTTGAAAATGGCTGATAACACAGTGTGCAATATGTTTACGAACGAACATTGCCGTACTGAAATAGGTCATACTCTTGCAGGTCAGGATCATGATATATTCCTTGAAGGTAGAGGCAGCGCTGTTCTTGACGGAGGAAATCATAACGGAGTTTATCAAACCAACTCAAAGCTCTACGAGTGGATGCCCAATCCTGTGTTAAACGGTGAGAAACCGCACGTGACTAACAATCACACGATACTTTTTACGAACGTAACAAGGTTTACCGTAAAAAATATTTCCATACATAATCATCGTTTTTGGGCGATGAATTTTATCTACTGCACATACGGAAAGATACAAAATATAGATTTCCGTGCGAATTACTATACATTTGACATGGATACAAAAGAACTTTTCCCGTTTTCAAGCGTTCGAGACATTACGGGAGAGAGTAACCGGTGCGTGCGTGTTCCTAACGCCGACGGTGTAAATATCCGTACCGGCTGTCACGATATCATGATAGAGAATATCACAGGCTATACCGAAGACGACACTGTCGCGATTTCACCGAACGATATTCAACTTAAGGCGTATACGGTTTCCGACGCGCAAAGAGACGTATACAACATAGTAGTGCGCAATGTGAACAGCTCGGCTCTTTGCTCGAATGTACGCATATTTAACCAGACAAACGACAAGCTTTACAATATTTTCGTAGACGGCGTGTTCGATTCTTCGGCGGAAAGTCCGTATATGGACCGCGGATACTGCGGAGTACGGGTCGGCGACCGCACGCAGTACGGTACGGAAAAGAGCCCGGCTGAAAACACGTATAACATTAAAATAAAGAACGTATATTCACGCGCCTGCACCGTTATAAGACTTATCGGAGCTATGCGGAATGTAACATACGAAAACGTAAACGGTTACGACGATAACATATGCTTCTCGGATATAGAGACGCTTGAAGACTGATATTCGGAGATGATACTGTGAAGCCAATATACTATATTCCTCTTTTGTTCATGCTTTTTCTGAAGTTTGTTCAGAGCGTGTTTGATAAACGAACAAGCAATGAAATGAAGTCGGCTGAAGCTTTCTTGGCATACGGCTCGTACAGCTATGCTCTTTCCGCGATAATGTCTCTTGTCTACCTCCTTGTAACGGAGAGGGGAGGCTTTTCAATATCTTTTGCGGCGATACTCATATCAGCGATGGGAGCCGTGTCGTTATGCCTTAATGTATTCTGTTCTCTCTCGGCGCTGAAAAACGGAGCTATCGTTCTCGTGATGCTTTTCAGCTCAGCGGGGCTTCTTGTGCCGAGTATAGCCGGAATATTTCTCTTTAATGAGAGAATGAGCATATGGCAGCTGTGCGGAATAGCGATGCTTATTTTTGCCGCATATCTTCTTGCGGGATATTCAAACAAAATAAGCGGAAAGCTGAACTTTAAGACTGTTCTGTTTCTTATCGGTACGTTTCTCTCCAATGGATTTATAATGCTTTCGCAAAAACTCTTCGGATATAAGTGCGAAGGACAGAGCGGAGCCGTATTTTCGTTTTTTCTCTTTGGACTTGCGGGATTGTTTTATATCGCAACATGGATGATATATTCTGCGGCTAAGAGGAAAAAGCCGAAACCGATAACAAAAAAGGTTGCCGCATACGGAGCGATCCTTTCTCTCGCGTTGTTTCTCATAAATTGCACAGCTGTTACGGTGTCAACGAGCGTTCCGTCCGTTATACAGTTTTCGTTTGTTGACGGAGGCGGAATGATTGTTTCGGCGATCACGGGAGCGGCGCTCTACGGTGAAAAAATAACGAAACGCAGTGCGTTCGGAATAGCTGCGGGACTCGCGGCGTTATTTATAATAAATATGCTCTGAGAACATAAAAGGCGCATTTTACTTGATTAAAAAGGTCACATCGGCAGATACTCAGACGATGCGGCCTTTTTTCATGAGCGCGCATGAGCAGAAAAAGACATTTTATTATTTGTAAAAATGTTGAAAATATAAACATTCTGTGATATACTATAAGAAGCATGTAAAATACCTTATTATGTTCTCTTATAGTGAGGACGCTTTTTATAAATTTACAGAAGTGAGCGTATCTTCATGACCGACACACAGCAGAAAAACTCGTATTTGACTCTGAAGAGAGCGTTGTTTGATAAGTATTACGAAAAACTCAATGATAAACAGCGCGAGGCAGTCTATCATATAAACGGACCTCTTCTTATTCTCGCGGGCGCGGGAAGCGGAAAAACCACTGTTTTGGTTAACAGACTTGCTTACATTATAAGATACGGAAACGCATATTATTCGGACGCGGTTCCTTTGGAAGCCGATGAAAAAACGATCTCCGAAATGAAAGAGGCGATGTCTCTTCCGCATGACGAGCTTGGCGAGTACTTGAGGCGCTTTTCCGTAGACGCACCCCCTGCTTGGCAGGTAATGGCGATAACTTTTACTAACAAAGCGGCACGCGAGATAAAAAGCCGTATCGCTTCTATATTCGGTGAGGACAGCGCTGAAGTTGCCGAAATTAAAACGGGTACTTTCCATTCGATATGCGTGCAGATACTACGCAAATACGGTGAAAACATCGGATATAGCCGTAATTTTACAATATGTGACGCCGACGACTCGAAAAAGCAGCTCCAGCTTTGCATGAAGCAGCTTAATATAGACGATAAAATACTTCCCGTGAAAACGGTGCAGAACGCAATAAGCCGCGCTAAAGATAAACTTATCGACGCTCCGAAATTTGCACTCCGCGCCGGCGCCGACGCAAAACAGAAACAGATTGCGCAGATATATGAGCTTTACTCCGAAAAGCTGAAAGATCAAAACCTGATCGATTTCGACGATATAATAATGCAGACCGTTCGTCTTCTCACGGAATGTGAGGAGGTGCGCGGACTTTTGCAAAACAGATACAGATATATTTCTGTTGACGAGTATCAGGACACAAACGGCGCTCAGCTTGAACTGACGCTTCTTTTATCGGCAAAATATAAAAATATCATGGTAGTCGGAGACGACGACCAAAGCATATATAAGTTCCGCGGCGCTGTTATCGAAAACATACTTAATTTTGATAAGCATTACGATAATACGGCGGTAATAAAACTTGAAGAAAACTATCGCTCAACGAAAAACATACTTGACGCCGCAAACCACGTTATAGCAAACAACAGCGGACGTCTCGGAAAAACTCTTTGGACTTCCGGCGAGAGCGGAGACCGTGTGGTTATAAAAAAACTCGGAAATCAAAACGACGAGGGAAGATATATCGCCGACATCATTTCCGAGGGAGTAAAAAACGGAGGAAGCTTCAAGGATTACGCGGTGCTTTACAGGATGAACTCACAGTCGAGAAGCGTCGAGCAGGCGTTCGCTAAAAGCGGTATACCGTACCGTATGCTGGGCGGACACCGCTTCTTCGACCGTATGGAGGTCAAGGATATCATAGCGTATCTTGCGCTTATCAACAACCCGAGCGACAACCTCAGACTCAGGCGCGTACTCAATACTCCCCGCCGCGGCATAGGAGAAAAATCTATCCAGATAGCGGAGACTCTCGCGTCTGAGGAGGGATGCTCTCTTCTTGAATTCATCCGCCGCGCCAAGAGATATAACGCGATATCACCCTCTACCGCAAACCAAATGGTAAACTTTGTATATATGATCGACCGCTTTGCGGAACAGTCTGCGGAGCTGAGCGTTTCTGCACTTATTGAGCAGGTTTGCGAGGAGTCGGGATACAACAAAATGCTCTCTGAGATTCCGGATCTCATGGAACGTGAAGAGAGGATAAACAATATAGGGGAACTTGTCTCGGCTGCGCGTTCTTATGAAGAACAGGCGGAAGATCCGTCGCTTGTTGAGTTCTTAGAAGACGTCGCGCTTGTTTCAGATGTCGATAAATACGATGAGACGGCGGACGCGGTAGTGCTTATGACTATTCACTCCGCAAAGGGACTTGAGTTTCCGATCGTGTTCCTCCCGGGAATGGAAGAAAACATATTCCCGAGTTTCCAGACGGTTATTAATAACGATGAGGTTGAGGAGGAAAGACGTCTTGCGTATGTTGCGATAACGAGAGCAAAGAAAAAGCTCTATATCACTCATGTGAGAGACAGAATGTTAAACGGCAGGACAGGCTCAAATCAGCTTTCGCGTTTTGCCGCCGAGATACCCGAAGAGCTTACGGAACGTTTCGACGACCTTTCGGATTCGCAGGAATTACGCATGAGAGGACGTCCCGTAAAGATGAAGCCCGTGAACTTCTTTGTAAACGAAACTTCAAAGCCGTCTCCCGCGCTTACCGCGCTTAAAGTTAATCCGAAAGCAACGGGAGAAAAGTTCGAAGCGGGAGATACGGTACGTCACGTTACGTTCGGCATAGGAGTTATCGCCTCTTCCAAGCCTATGGGCGGAGATATCTTATATGAGATAAACTTCGAAAAAGTCGGTATGAAAAAACTAATGGCTACTTACGCAAGACTCACAAAAGCGTAAACAATATAATCCTTGTTATAACAATAAAAACGATACTCAAGAAAACCGAGAATCAAAAGCATAATTTTTCTGCAATGCCGCACGAAAAGCTTGCTTTTTGAGAAGATACATAAATAAATCTAAAATTTTGATACAGCATAGCCGCAAAGAGACTCGCGCGAGAGGAAGACGTGACCGGACTTTTTACCAAAACGGCGCTTTTCTTCGCGTACGGCAAAGCTCAGACTCTTTTGGCTGAAAGGATAAAAGTATGAAAAACGAGAAGCTGGTTCGCGATATCACATCAATGGATGAGGATTTTGCGAAATGGTACACCGATATTTGTAAGAAGGCCGATCTTGTAGATTATTCGAGCGTAAAGGGCTGCATGATAATCCGTCCCTACGGCTACGCTATTTGGGAAAATATCCAAAAGATACTTGATACAAGATTTAAGGAACTCGGCCACGAGAACGTATATATGCCGATGTTTATTCCGGAGTCTCTCCTCCAGAAGGAAAAGGATCACGTCGAAGGATTCGCTCCGGAAGTCGCTTGGGTGACTTACGGAGGAAGCGAACCTCTTGCCGAGAGACTTTGCGTAAGACCGACGTCCGAAACGCTTTTCTGCGAGCATTACGCAAATATTATCCGTTCATACAGAGATCTGCCGAAATTATATAACCAGTGGTGTTCAGTTGTAAGATGGGAAAAGACTACCCGTCCGTTTTTAAGAACACGCGAATTCCTGTGGCAGGAAGGACACACAATGCACGCGACGGAAAAAGAAGCACGCGAGGAAACTATCCGTATGCTGAACGTTTACGCGGATTTCCACGCAAACGATCTTGCTATCCCCGTTATTAAGGGCGCAAAAACTCCGTCGGATAAATTCGCGGGGGCAGAGGATACGTACTGTATCGAAGCTATGATGCACGACGGTAAAGCTTTGCAGGCGGGAACGTCACATTACTTCGGAGACGGCTTTGCGAAGGCTTTTGATATCCGGTATACCGATCGCGACAATAAATTGCAGTACCCGCATCAGACTTCATGGGGAACTACTACCCGTATGATAGGCGGTATAATTATGACGCACGGAGATAATAACGGTCTCGTTCTTCCTCCGGCAGTCGCTCCTATTCAGATAGTTATAATTCCCGTAGCTCAGCACAAAGAAGGCGTAATGGAAGCAAATACCGCTCTTTATAACAGACTTTGCGGTAAATACAGAGTCAAACTCGACGATTCCGACAACAGCCCCGGATGGAAGTTTGCGGAATACGAAATGAAGGGCGTTCCCATGAGAATAGAAATGGGTCCCCGCGATATCGAAGCCGGACAGTGTGTCGTCGTAACACGTTACAATATGGAAAAAACAATCGTTTCTCTCGACAATATTGAGGAAACGGTAGCCGATATGATGAAGAAGATCAGAGACGGCATGTACGAAAACGCACTTGCAAACCGAGAAAGAAGAACGTTTGCCTGCACTTCGATCGACGAGATCAAGAAAACTATCGCCGAACACGGAGGAGTGTTCATAAAGGCTATGTGGTGCGGCGATGAAGAGTGCGAAGATAAAGTAAAAGAGCTTACCGGAGTCGGCTCAAGATGCATACCGTTTGATGAGGAACATATTGACGATAAGTGCGTGTGCTGCGGTAAGCCTGCAACGCATATGGTATATTGGGGAGTCGCATATTAATCCCTATATCGGATAAATTCCCGGCGAAGGAGCAAACCGCGCCAAAACGACATATCGGACTTCTCGTATAAAAAGACGGTAGGCGACGGACTTTGACGGACGGAGCTTCAAAATATATCATTTAAGTGCAAACGCGAATATAAATGCGAATAAACGCCGAAGGAGGTCAGATTGAAGGAGTTTGCTCTTACTGCAAAAGATAAACTTAAGAGGATAGATCCGATTCTCCTCTTCTGCACTCTTGCAATGAATCTGATGAGCGTTATAACGCTTGCCGCCTCTTCCGACGCATACGGCACTTGGTATGTAAAGGCGCAGATACTGGCGTCGGTCATTGGAATAAGCGCGATGATTATTATCTCTTTCATAGACTACGACGCTCTGATTGGAAAATTGAAATATGTCTTTTTTGCCGCGTCGATATTCCTCCTTGTGTTCGTTATTTTCTTCGGAGAAGGAAGCATGGGAAACCGTAACTGGATAAAAATCCCCGGTACTTCGTTTTCCGTACAACCAACGGAGTTTGTTAAGATCACGTACATGATAAACTATTCGCTGCACATAAACCGCGTCAGAGATAAGATAAATCATCCGTGGTCGGTGATTCAGCTTGCCGCGCACGCGATGCTTATCATAGGGTTGGTCATGCTGACGGGAGACCTCGGGATGGCTCTTGTATATATGGCGATAACGGTGTTTATGCTCTTTGCGTCCGGTTTGTCGCTTTGGTACTTTGCGGGAGCATGTGTGCTTGGCGTGATAGCGTCGCCGTTTCTGTGGAACAGACTTACCGAAAAACAGCAGATGCGTATTTTAGTCGGTTTCAATCCCGATCTTGACCCGCTTGACAAGGGTCTGCAACAGATTGCCTGCCGCAGGTGCATTATCTCGGGA
>CAKSJC010000058.1 GCA_934462885.1 uncultured Eubacteriales bacterium
TCTTGTAAAGAAACTCAGACCGGAACAAAAATGCCAGTATCTTATCCATGATTGGAACGACGATCTGCCCAAAATGCTTTCTCGGAGAAAAATGGGGCTTGATATATATAACGGATCTTTGACAAAGGAGAGAGTAGAAGCGCTCCACGAAAACGGAGTTGATGTAAACTGCTACACGGTAGACGATCCCGAAAGAGCCGGCGAACTTATTTCTTGGGGAGTAGATTACATAACAACAAATATACTCGAATAAAAATATCCGCTTTTCGTGAGTCTCACGAAAAGCGGATATTTTTTAGATTAAGCGGATTTCTTACCGGAAAGTTCACTTTTGGCGGAGGTAAATGATTCGGCGAGGAGAACAATAAAGGTTTCATTGACATTTAGATTAAGTTATGATAAAATCATAAAAAAATAAAAACTTGAGTTTTGTTTTAAGGAAGTATTTTAATAAAAAAGCCGGCATAATGCCTGCGCGGAGGAATGAAATGAAGACATACAAATTTACTGACAAACCGTTTGAAATATACGGGATAGAGGTCATAGATCCCGCAAATCATAATTTTTGGAGACTTCCGGAGGATGAAACTGCAAAAGTAAGCGACTTCATCTGCGGCAGAGCAAAGACTGCGGGAGGCGGACGTTTCCGTTTCAGAACAAATACGAAGAATTTGAAAATCACAGCTTTTGTTCACGCGAACGGACCGGATCCGTGCATCCCGGTTACGGGGTCCGCAGGTTCTGACGTAATGTGCGGTATAGGCATAAGCAGTGTTTATCTCGGAGTAATATCTCCGGGATGTTACGATAAAACTGAATTTTCGCTTGAAGTGAAACTTGACGGACAAATGCACCAGATTACCGTAAATATGCCGAGAAACAGCAGAGTTTACGATTATGAAATCACAGTTGACGACGATGCGGAGGTGCTTGCTCCGGTTCCGTACAGTATACCGGGAAAGATCTGCTTTTACGGTTCTTCAATTACAGAGGGAGGATGCGCCGCAAGAACAGGAAACGCATATACTGCCGCAGTTTCAAGATGGCTTGATTCAGACTATGTTAACTACGGTTTTTCCGGAAACGCAAAGGGAGAGGACGCT
Source organism: uncultured Eubacteriales bacterium (assembly GCA_934462885.1). GTDB lineage: Bacteria > Bacillota > Clostridia > Oscillospirales > CAG-272 > UMGS1696. Next base: position 1,104 of record CAKSJC010000058.1, read on the forward strand.
ATGGCTGATATCATCTGCAAGCGTCAGTTCTCAGCTTTCGTATACGATTACGACTATAACTCTCCCGATGCCGCTCATCTTGAACAAACTCACGAAAGATTTTTTAAGAGAGTACGCGCCGCTCATCCCGATCTTCCCACTATAATGATGACGCGTCCCGACTTTGACGCCGAACCGGAAGAATGTGCAGCTCGCCGCGAGGTTATTTACAAAACATACATGAATGCTCTCGCTGCGGGAGATAAAAACGTCTACTTCCTCGACGGAGAACAGTTCTATGGCGTTCTCGGACGTGAAATGTGTTCGGTTGACAACTGCCATCCGAACGACCTCGGCTTTTTCAGAATAGCCGAAAAAGTTTATGGGCTTCTTTCAAAAATACTTAAAAAACAGTAAAAATAGGGTAAGATAATGAAAAAAATCACGCTCGGAAGCACCGGAATAACGACTCCGCAGAATGCGTTTGGCGCACTCCCGATACAGCGCGTTTCTGTTGGCGAAGCCAACTATCTTCTAAAGAAAGCATACGACGGAGGTATGACCTTCTTTGATACAGCGCGCGCTTATAGCGACAGCGAGGAGAAAATTGGGGAAGCGTTCGCCGGAATGCGCGATAAAATATTTATAGCCTCAAAAACGGGCGCTAAAACTCCCGAAACTTTCTGGGAGCACTTACATACGACGCTGAAAAATCTTCGTACAGATTATCTTGATATATACCAGTTTCATTGTTCCGGGCAATGCTATGCTCCGGATGACGGAACAGGTATGTATGAGTGTATGCTTGAAGCAAAACAGCAGGGAAAAATACGTCACATTGGAATAACGGCACATAAGCTTGGCGTTGCCGAGGAGATCGCGGAGTCGGGATTGTACGAAACCTTGCAGTACCCGCTTTCATATCTTTCTTCCGCGAGAGAAGAAAAACTTGCACTGCGATGCAGAGAAAAAAACATAGGCTTTATCGCAATGAAAGGGCTTGCGGGAGGACTTATAAACAATTCGGCCGCGGCAATGGCATATATGCAGGAGTTTAAAGGTGTTCTTCCGATTTGGGGAATACAACGCGAAACGGAGCTTGACGAGTGGCTCTCATATATGAAAGAAACACCTAAAATGACCTGTGAAATAAAAGCTTTTATCGAACGGGAAAGACGAGAAATGGACGGCGATTTTTGCCGGGGGTGCGGTTACTGCTCACCTTGTTCGGTAGGTATCACGATAAACCAATGCGCAAGGATGTCGCTGATGTTAAGGCGCGCTCCTTCAAAGTACTGGTTGGGTAAGGAAATGCAGGCTGAAATGAAGAAAATCGAAAACTGTATCGAGTGCGGCGCCTGCATGAAAAGATGTCCGTATGAGCTGAATATTCCCGTGCTTCTTAAAAAGAACTACGAGGATTATAAAAAAGTCTTGAGCGGAGAAGTTTCGGTGCAGTGATGGGAATTTGTTTTTTCGGCGTCATTTGCTTGATTTAATCCTGACTGAATCAATTATACACATGAAGTCCCCTATTGTAATTTACGGAACAGGATATATAAAACTGTCCCGAATAAAAAGACATTTTTCTTTTATTCGGGACCTTTTTTATTTATTATTTTGTATGCAAAGAGCACATGAATCAGTTTCTTTGAAAATCGGCTTCATGCAGCCAATTTATCGCTTGCTTTTCTATCTCACATACGGTGAGCGTATCGTTACATACCGTAAACCGTATTTCATAATTTGCGAACGAAAAACCGTAAATGTGCGATGTATCTATACTTTGATATGACGGACGCGGATCTTCGGAAAGAATTGCCGAAAGAGTGGTAAGCATCTCAGGGGAAACGGCGGAAGCGATATCTTGAGGAATCTCAACTTTCAGCTTTTTATATGGAATAGCGTCCGAAAAGCCGCCTTTTGCCTGATGTATCAAATCAGCAGACGGAAGATATGGTTTAATGTCGAAAAGAGGCGTGCCGTTTTTCATATCTATTCCGGAAACGTGTATTACCGTTCCGAAATTTTCAGTTTCTTCTATTGACTCAATTTTGACAGCGGAAAGTCCGATCGGGTTAGGTCTGTTCGGAGAGCGCGTTGCAAAAACACCGATTTTACGGTTTCCGCCGAGCTTCGGCGGACGAACGGTCGGAGCCCATTTTTTGTTTTTCGCTGATTTTGATGAGAATCCGTCCGAAAACTCCCAAATAAGCCAAATGTGTGTGAATCCCTCAAGGCCGCGCAGAGCGTCGGGATTTCTGTATTCTTTTTCAAATACTATCGTTCCGCGGAGATCGGAAACTACGCCGCTTTGCTTAGGAAGTCCGAATTTTGTCGGAAAATCCGTGTGTATTACAGCAATTTTTGATATTTCCATTTATGATCGTCTCCGTTTTTTATATTGTTGAGAAAAAGTCATCTGTCTTTTTTGCTGAAAATAGAAACATAGTTTTCATCAGCGTCGGTTTTCCCGCTTTTTTTGTCGGATGAGCGTTTTTCGGTTCCCGATATAATATATCTGACAAGACAGACGGCAGCCGCTATCATTAGATAAACAACAGTGTAAACGGCGAGAATAGTTATAACAGAACCGCCGCTCGCGGCAAACCCGCCGATTTTTACGAATACCGTGTAAAAAGAAATGGTTACGGCTGTGTAATGGATTAAAAAACGGAGTGCAAAAACAAGAACATTTGAAAAAAGGAATCGATTCATAGATGATAGAATAAAAGAAAAAAAGAGAAGAGAAAATGTCATAGAAATAGTCGGTATTCGGGCGTTGTCTACAGAAACCCCGACGGAATATATCAATAAGAAAATTATGGTAAAGAAAATGCACCCGTCGGATATTATCCTACGGATTAACGATAGTTTTTTCAAAGTATCCCTCCATTTTTTATGTTACAACCGTTTGGTCGGCTTCGGTGGGAGATGCGATTTTTTAATATAAATCGTACCCGGAAACACTCGTAAAAAAACATAAGCCGAGTTTCGGAAACAGCACATCATAGCGTTTTTAACGGAAACAGTATTTTATATCATGCAGAGCGGAGATTTGCAATATTATTTTTCGGGAATATCTCCGACTCCATCGAGAACAAGCCGCGGTCTGTACGGGAATTTTTTTATATCGGCTTTTGCGGTTACACCTGAGAGAACGAGCACGGTGTCAAGACCTGTTTCAATGCCGGCAATCATGTCTGTGTCCATTCTGTCGCCGATCATAACGGCGTCTTCAGAGTGAACTCCGAGTATTCTTAAACCGGTGCGCATCATAAGAGGGTTCGGTTTCCCGATAAAGTAGGCTTGCTTGCCGGTAGCCATTTCGATAGGAGCTATCATTGCACGGCAAGCCGGAATTATTCCTTCTTCCGAGGGACCGGTAAGATCACTGTTTGTCCCTATAAGTTTTGCTCCGTTTAAAACAAGGCGAACCGCTTTTAAGATGTTTTCGTAATTATAGTTGTTTCCCTCGCCTAGTACAACATAATCGGGATCGACGTCGTTCATCGTTATACCCTCGTCATGAAGAGCCATAATAAGTCCGGCTCCTCCTATAACGTATGCGCTGCATCCGGGAGCTTGCGAGCTTATAAATCTTGCGGTAGCGAGTGCGCTTGTGTAGAAGCGGGATTCATCAACGTCAAGACCCATTCTCTTAAGCTTTTGCTGTAATTCTTTTGGAGAGCGTTCCGATGAGTTTGTCAGAAACAGAAAGTTCTTGTTTTCACGGTACAGCCAGTCAACGAATTCCTTTACGCCGGGAAGAAGCCTGTTGCCGTGATATATAACTCCGTCCATATCGCATATGAAGCCTTTTTTTCTTCGTAATTCTTCCATAAATTTTTCCTTTATATTTTGTGATAAAACCGAAAAAAACGGTTTTTTCGATCCGTCGTTCAAAAAACTTTTCCGTTGCTTGTTTTTTCTTACGTATTATTCTGATTCTTAAAAAGGAATGAACGCAGACCTTACTCATATTATAACATTTTTTGCGTGCCCGTCAACAGGTTTATAGACAATTTGCATTTTTTATAAAAATAACGGAAATATTTTTTATCCTCCGTGCGTTTGTTTATTTGCGGTATATTTTAGTCATAGACGGAAAAAATAATACCGCAAATAAACAAAGAAAGGTATCGATAATGAAAAAGATAACATATACTATCTCCGATAAAAACGGCATACACGCTCGCCCCGCGGGACTTATAGTTCAGTGTGCAAAAAAATACAATTCGGATATTACGATGACAATAAACGAGAGAAGCGCAGACTGTAAAAAGCTTTTTGCGGTGATGGGACTCGGAGCGGTGTGCGGAAGCATAGTTCTTATTTCGGCTGACGGCGAAGACGAGACGGGAGCTATCGACGATATTGAAAACACTATGCGCGGCGCGGGATTGTGAGGCGTCATGCAGATTATAAACGGAAGAAGCGCGTCAGGTGGTATAGCTGTCGGAAAACTGAAGATAGTAAGACGCGGCAAACAAAACTTTGATGAAAAAAAGAGCGACGATAAGGGGCGCGAGCTTGAAAAACTTAAAAGGGCTGAAGTTCTTCTTGATGCGGAACTTGATGAGCTTTACGAAAAAGCGCTTCTCAAAGTGGGCGAGAAAGAAGCGTCGATTTTTGAAATACACAAAATGATGCTTCACGACGATGATTTCATGACGCTCGCGGCAGAAAAGATAGAAAACGAAAACATGAGTGCCGAGCGCGCCGCGAGTGAAGCCGCGCGGTCACTCGGCGAGATATTTCTGTCCATGGAGAGCGAATACATGAAAGCGCGCAGCGCGGATATTATCGCGGTAGCCGATAGGCTTTGTGAAATTATCCGAGGAGAAAAAAGAGAAGTTTTGCTTTCCGAACCGTCTGTTATCGCCGCAGATGATCTGACGCCGGCTGAAACCGTTTCGCTTGATAAAACGATGGTTCTCGGATTTGTCACGGAAAGAGGAAGCGAAATGTCGCATACGGCTATTCTTGCGCGGATGATGGGGATTCCGTCGGTTATCTGCACCGGAAAGATATCGGATGAATTCGACGGACACGACGTTATACTTGACGGAGACAAAGGCGTTTTAAGAGTAGATCCGGATCAGAACACGCTTATTACTTTCAAGGAACTTTTAAGAGAGCGGATATCCCAAAAAAACAGGCTCGACGGAGTGCGCGGGAAGAAGTGCGTAACGAAAGACGGAGTGGAGATAAAAGTATGCGCAAATGTAAGTGAACTTTCTGATGTTGATGAGGCGGTTAAATTTGACGCTGAGGGGATAGGACTTTTTCGCAGTGAGTTTCTTTACATGAAAGATGACAGAGCGCCGGATGAGGATGAACAGTATGAAATATACAGATCCGCAGTCGAAAAAATGGACGGAAAAGAATGCGTTATAAGAACTCTTGACGTGGGGGCTGACAAGCATATACCGTATCTTACGGGAAACGCCAGCGAAGCAAATCCCGCTCTCGGAATACGCGCGGTCAGGCTTTGCCTGCGAATGCCGTACATTCTGCTGACTCAGTTCAGAGCGCTTTACAGAGCGGCGGCGCACGGTAATATATCCGCAATGATCCCGATGATAGTCCTTCCGAGTGAAGTTGAAAGGGTGCGGGAGATAGCAAAAGAAGCGAGAGAATCTCTTTCGGCGGATAATATTCCGTTCGGACGCATGAAGATAGGTATAATGATAGAAACGCCCTCTGCTGCGATACTTGCCGATCTTTTGGCACCGCTTGTTGATTTTTTCTCTATAGGGACGAACGATCTGATACAGTATACACTGGCGGCTGACCGTGAAAACCCCGATGTTTCTTATCTTACGCGTTCTCTTCCTGAAAGCGTCAGAAGATGCATAAAAATGACCTGTGCCGCTGCAAAACGCGAAGGAATACCGGTGAGCGTCTGCGGAGAAATCGGCTCGGATACATCCGAAACGAAATTTCTTATTGATTGCGGAGTCACTAAGCTCTCCGTCTCTCCACCGAATATACTAAAGATTCGCGAAAGCGCATTGAAAGCAGTCGGAGGTTCTGTTTATCAGAGCACAAAAAAATGAAAACTCTCCGAAGCGTTTTGAAATGCGTCCGAAAGTATCTGACTTCGGAGCGCATTTCAGCGTTTTAGAGAGTTTTCTGCTTAATTATTTTTTAGGAACAATGACTTCCGTTCCGCCCATATACGGTCTGAGCGCTACCGGGATTTTGACGCTTCCGTCAGCCTGAAGATTGTTTTCGAGGAACGCGATGAGCATTCTCGGCGGAGCAACCACAGTATTATTAAGGGTATGAGCGAGATATTTTTTTCCGTTACCGTTTACGCGGATTCGGAGCCTTCTTGCCTGAGCGTCGCCGAGGTTCGAACAAGAACCGACTTCGAAATATTTTTTCTGTCTCGGAGACCATGCTTCAACGTCACACGATTTGACCTTGAGATCGGCTAAATCTCCGGAGCAGCATTCGAGAGTACGAACCGGTATATCAAGAGAACGGAACAGATCAACGGTGTTCTGCCAGAGCTTGTCATACCACATTTTGCTGTCTTCCGGCTTACATACTACGATCATCTCCTGCTTTTCAAACTGGTGAATTCTGTAAACACCGCGCTCTTCAATGCCGTGCGCTCCCTTTTCCTTACGGAAGCACGGAGAATAGCTCGTGAGAGTGTAGGGAAGTTCTTCTTCGGGGATTATTTGATCAATAAATTTACCGATCATGGAGTGCTCTGATGTTCCGATTAGATAGAGATCCTCACCCTCGATCTTGTACATCATAGCTTCCATTTCCGCAAAACTCATAACTCCGGTTACAACGTCGGATCTGATCATGAAAGGCGGAACGCAGTACGTAAAACCGCGGCTTATCATAAAATCGCGTGCGTATGAGATAACTGCCGAGTGAATACGTGCTATATCACCCATCAGATAGTAAAATCCGTTTCCGGCAACACGTCTTGCGGAGTCGAGATCGATACCGTTAAAGCGTTCCATTATATCGGTGTGATACGGTATTTCAAAATCCGGAACGACAGGTTCGCCGAAACGCTGTATCTCAACGTTTTCAGAGTCGTCCTTGCCTATCGGAACGGACGGATCAATTATATTCGGAATAACCATCATGATCTTTTTAATCTTTTCGGCAAGTTCCGCTTCTTTTGCTTCGCATTCTGCGAGACGCTTGGATTGTTTGTTAACTTCTTCTTTGATTTTTTCGGCTTCCTCTTTCTGACCTTTTGCCATGAGACCGCCTATTTGCTTTGAAAGCTTGTTGCGGTTTGCGCGAAGCGCGTCGGCTTCCTGCATTGTTGCTCTGTTTTCGGCGTCAAGTGCTATTACCTCGTCTACGAGAGGGAGTTTTTGATCTTGGAATTTGTTCCGTATATTCTGACGGACAACATCAGGGTTTTCACGTAAAAATTTGATATCGAGCATTTTTCTGTACTCCTCATAAAAAATTATTGAAATAAAAAAAGCCCGTCATCCTGAAATGGGACGAAGGACTCCGCGGTGCCACCCAAATTTACCGAAAAAACGGCCTCAAAATGCGTTAAAGGGCATTGACCTTACAGCTCAGAGAGTGGATACCGTACCATCTGCCGCCGATTTACACCAACCATCGGCTCTCTTGGGGCAGATACCGTTCGGATAGTTCCCGTCGGCACTGTATAACATATACTTCAACTATTATATCAAATTAATCTGAAAAATCAATAGCTTTAGCAAATTTTTTTATTTTGTTTTGTAAGATATGCCCGCGGTGCAATTGGTAAGAGAGTTATTAAAATGCCCATATTAAATAGGAAAACACAAAAAACTCTGCCAATATGCTAAAAAATACTGAAAATAGTTTGACAAATCCTGTTTTGTGTAGTATAATATGAAAAGTTAATTAAAGTTAAAAATGAGTTTTCGTG
>CAKSJC010000059.1 GCA_934462885.1 uncultured Eubacteriales bacterium
ACCACAACCTCTCCGCTTATTCTTTGGTGCTTTTTCTTTCCACTCCGCCACTTTTGCTTTGCTGACTTGTAAATCTTACTGACGGCAATATTGCTCTCGCGCCAAAGCGGAACGGTAATAAACATACAGTTTTTCATCACATGTCGGTAATATCAAAGGTCCGTACAGATGATAAATCATCTGTACGGACTTTTGATTATTAATGAAATTATTATTTTCTCGCAAAGCACACAAAAACTTGTCAGAGATAAGCGGATAACATTCTATCACATTTTCAAATTAATTCACATATTTATCGACGCGGCGTCTGTTATTACTGTGACGACGTCATCTTTAACTGCGGCAAATCCCGCTTTTACTTTTATTCTGAAATCATTTTTACCGCTCGTAAGTTTGTCGTCAGTCACCGCTATTATTTCTCCTGCTTCGACTGCAATAAGAGACTTCATGTGTCCTTTTCTTATTCCGATTCCACCGCCGCCTTTTCCGTTCTCTCCGTCTTTCGCATTAAATCTGACGGAGTGGCATTCTGCTTCCGCCGCAATTCCGGATGGTGTGACTACACGAAGCTTTATCATTCCGTTTTTTTCTTCCACAATCCGCCTCACTGCATTTCTTTCGAAGCCTTATAAACATCGTCTATTGTTCCCGCCATCATAAAACTTTGCTCCGAAATATCGTCGCATTCACCACCGATGATAGCTTCAAATCCCGAGATTGTTTTTTCAACAGGAACAAAAGCTCCCTTAATTCCCGTAAACGTCTCTGCAACATGGAACGGCTGACTCATGAAACGCTGAATACGGCGCGCACGCTTTACAGCAATCTTGTCCTCAGCTGACAACTCGTCCATACCCAAGATAGCTATAATATCCTGAAGCTCGTTATAACGCTGAAGACTTTTTGTAACTTCCTTTGCAGTCTTATAGTGCCGTTCTCCGACTATATCGGGCGCAAGCATACGCGAACTCGATTCAAGAGGCGCTACTGCCGGATATATTCCAAGCTCAACTATACTTCTTGACAAAACAGTGGTCGCATCAAGGTGTGAAAATGTCGTTGCAGGCGCAGGGTCAGTTAGGTCGTCTGCCGGAACATATATCGCCTGCACCGAAGTTATCGAACCGTTTGTAGTCGAAACTATTCGTTCCTGAAGCTTACCCATTTCAGACGCGAGAGTCGGCTGATATCCGACAGCTGACGGCATTCTCCCAAGAAGAGCCGAAACTTCCGATCCCGCCTGGGTGAATCGGAAAATATTATCGATAAACAAAAGAACGTCTTTATGTGAATTTTCACGAAAATACTCCGCCATGGTAAGACCGGCAAGCGGCACTCTGAGGCGCGCGCCAGCAGTCTCGTTCATCTGTCCGAAAACGAGAGAAGTTTTGTCGATAACGCCCGACTGCTTCATCTCGTTCCAAAGATCGTTTCCCTCGCGCGAACGTTCTCCGACTCCGGCAAAAACGGAATACCCGTCGTGTTCGAATGCGATATTACGGATAAGCTCCATTATCAATACGGTTTTTCCTACCCCGGCGCCTCCAAAAAGACCTATCTTTCCGCCTTTCGCGTATGGAGTCATAAGATCTATGACTTTTATTCCCGTCTCAAGTATCTCATCCGCCGTTACTATATCCGTAAACTTCGGCGCTGAGTGATGTATGGGCCAATATTCAGACGCCTTTATCGCCCCGGCACGATCTATCGGAGCTCCCGTTACGTTTATCATTCGCCCGAGAGTCGATTCTCCCACAGGAACTGATATCGGAGCTCCCGTATCATATGCGGTCATTCCTCTCGACATACCGTCGGTAGACTGCATAGATATACATCTGACTTCTCCTTTTCCAAGGTGCTGAAGTACCTCAAGAGTGAAAACTTCTTCTCCGCTATGTATCTCAACAGCGTGAAAAATATCGGGAAGACCGTTCTCGTCAAATTTTATATCTACGACAGGACCGGTTATCCTTGTGATTATTCCTTTTGAATTAAGTGCCATTTAGCGCCTCCGAACTGTAAAACAATACATATACTATCCTTCGGATTTTTTCGAAGAAGTTTTTTCACTGATTGTTGTCTGATGAAGTCTCGATAACTCCCGCGGTCACTTCTCCTTGTCTCTTGCGGCTTATTACGTTCTCTAGCTCTGCCGCGGAAGAAAGGGCGCTGTCATACGCTGAGCGCATCGCCATAAGTGTAGCTGCCTGTGCGCCGGCCGCAGCTTCAAGAACAGTCGAATACAGGGTAGTTCTCAAAAAACTTTGGGCAATTTCACGAACTACCGACTTTTTATCAGGAACATATAACGTTCCGTCGTCCTTATTTTTTTCATCCGCTTCCTCACAAGTCTCAAACGGCAAAATCTTCTTTACGGCAGGCGTCTGTTTTAACATATTCTCAAACTTTGGATATATCATAAACAGTGCGGATATTCTGCCTTCTTTGAACATACCCGTAAGGTAGTCGCAGAATTGTGCGCAATCTTCATATAACGGAACATCCGGAAAAACAAACTCGCTCTCAGTCTCAGTTTTTTTTTCGCTGAAATAAGCGGAAGCCATTTTTCCGCAGGTCACGATGATGCGCTCATTTTTTGATTTTTCAAGCACATCGTCGGCAAATGCGAGAAGTTCGGCATTGTATCCTCCGCACAAGCCGCGGTTTGAAGCAATCACGACAAAACATTCGGGAGCGTCCGGATTCGGAGAAAAAAGAGCGGTTGAAAAGCTTTTTCCGAACTCTTTCATTAAATTTTCACAAGTCTTCGCGTATTCGGAATAGTTTGACAAAACGGAATGGACTCGTGAAAACTTAGCCGCCGATACTGTTTTCATTGCACCGGCAAGCTGTCCTGTCATATTGACGCTTTTTAGATGTTTTTTAAGTTCTCGAATTCCGGCCATTTTTCGCTCTCCTTTCGCTTTATACTTCTGGTATCGCGTATTTGTTTCAAAAAGAATCATGGAATGCCGCAATCGTCGTGAACACATAAATTTACTGCAAACACCTTTAAAAAAGCACCGGGAATTTGCAAAAAAAGTAAATTTTTCTGCAATTTTCTGTTTTTACCGATTATCCCGATTTAATTTGTGTCCAAACTAAGCGGTATTTATCCTTTTCAGAACATCAAATATCTACTGCCCACGATTTCTGTTATTGTTTCCGTGCCTATGCTTTGATAACTCCGTATGCAAGCGTTTTATATGCTTAACCTCGGTTTTAGGCTGTCAAAGAGTTTTGGCGAAAACGTCGAGAACATTATGGATTCTTTCTTTAATTTCGTTAGACATTTTAGCTCCGCTTTTCAGTTTTTCCACTAAATCTTCGCAGTTTTTATTGAAATAAGCGTAGAGCTTTTCTTCAAATATTTCCATATCATCAGGAGAAACCGAAGCGGCATATCCCTCGGATACCGCATAGATGAGTAAAGACTGTCTCCAGTCCGAGAGCGGCGCATATCTTCTCTGTCTTAGAGCCGCCATCATTCTCTCGCCCTTTGCAAGAGCTTTCTTTGTAACTTCATCAACATCGGAACCGAACTGCGCAAATCCTGCCAGCTCTCTGTACTGCGCCAGGCTCATTCTTAGGCTGGCCGAAACTTGTTTCATCAGCTTTGTCTGAGCAGCACTTCCTACACGAGACACTGAAAGTCCAACGTTGACTGCGGGACGCTGCCCTTCGTTGAACAGATCAGTTTCAAGGAATATCTGTCCGTCGGTAATAGAAATAACGTTTGTCGGAATATATGCCGATATATCGCCCGCCTGAGTTTCAATTATCGGCAACGCGGTCATAGATCCGCCGCCAAGTGCGTCCGAAAGCTGAGCCGAACGTTCAAGAAGTCTTGCGTGCAGATAGAAAACGTCTCCCGGATAAGCTTCGCGCCCGGATGGTCTGTGAAGCAAGAGAGACAACTCGCGGTACGCGACTGCGTGTTTTGACAAGTCGTCATATACGATAAGAACGTCGCGTCCGCCGTACATGAAATATTCTCCCATTGCCGCACCCGCAAAAGGCGCGATATACTGTAAAGAAGCCGAACTGGACGCCGGTGCGCATACTATGACTGTATAATCCATTGCGCCGTATTTTTCAAGCTTTTCGCGTATATCGGCAACCGTTGTATCTTTCTGACCGATAGCTACGTAAATACACGGAACGTTTTTACCCTTTTGATTTATTATTGCGTCGATAGCTATTGAAGTTTTTCCCGTGTGTCGGTCTCCGATTATCAGCTCACGCTGTCCGCGGCCTATCGGAACAAGTGAGTCTATCGCTTTTATTCCCGTATGGAGCGGTCGCGATACCGCCGCTCTGTCGGGTATTCCCGGAGCTTTGCATTCGATAGGACGGCGTTCCGTACTCCAAATGCGTCCCTTTCCGTCAAGAGAATGTCCAAGCGGATCTACGACTCGTCCGAGAAGTTCATCACCGACGGGAACACTCGCTATGCGTCCTACTCTTCTTACACGGCTTCCGCTTTCGATATGCTCATATTTTCCGTATACAATGCATCCGATTCGGTCGGTCTCGATATCGAGTACCATTCCTCTTTCACCGCACTCGAACTCTATGACCTCGCCGTACATAATATCGGCAAGTCCGTCAAGCCAGCAAATTCCGTCCGATATGCTTATAACGCGTCCGAGCTGAAACTCGTTGACCGAGACTTTCATATCCGATATAACGTTCTCGATTATTTTCAACAGTTCTTCGGGAGTTTCGTCACCCGTAACGTTTCTTTTGTCGAGCGTTCTTTCGAAGTTATAGAGTCTGTCAGCTGCGGTGCAGTCATATACAGTGTCTCCGATACGAAGTCTGAGTCCGCCTATCAGCTCAGGATCTGTTTTAACCCAATATGAAGTTTTCCCTCCGACCTCCGAAAGAAGCTTTGTGGTTCTGTTCCCTATTTCGTTCACTATATCTTCCGAAAGAGGATATGCGGAGGTAAGCGTAACATAAAGAACGTCATGATACTTTAAGTAAGCCATATCTCCCGGAGTAAGCTTTATGCATTCGAGTATCAGCTCCGCAAATTCCTTCTCACGCGCTCTGAGAGCGGAGAGAGCAGGTTCCGCCGTCAGCAGCTCTGTTACGGTTTTCTTTACTTCCTCTCCGAATGTCTTTTTTGCACCTGTGAGCATTTCGCGGCGCATATTGTGTTTTTCATTCTCCGTCTGCTTTTTTAACTTTTCAAGCGCAAGTGAAGATTCCTTCTTAATATCATCGATTTCCTCACATTCGAGAGACTCTATCGGAATTTTGATATCATCCGGTATCTCCGGCAGCGATATCACAGAAGCTTCAATCTTTTCCGCTTCGTCAAGATCGTGATTTATACGCTCGGATCTCTTGTTAAAAATCGAAGAGATTGTTTTTCTTCCGAAAAGCCATAAAAGTGCCGCGAGAATAAGAAAATTTATTAAAGCATAAACAAATTGCATAGTAAATTCCCATCACTTATTTAACAGTAAGCTTCTCTACAAACAGATCGGAGAGACGTTTTGTATTATCTGAAACTGTATCTGATATCTCACGATTTTCGATATCAAGCTCCATTTTATACTTTTCGATCTCAGAAAAACGATCGTTATAAGCGGTCTCGATTTGTTCCGAAGCAGATAAGTGTATCTTTTCGATTTCTTTTTGGATGAGAAGAGCTTTTTCATGCTCCGCTTCTTCGTTATATTTTCGAAGTTTCTCGTTGGATTCTGCAATAAGGCGTTCGTTATCGGCTTTTTTCTTTGCCGCTTTATCTATTTTTTCCTGCCTGCTGTCCATAAACGCAAGCATCGGCTTAAATAAAAGCTTCCATATAACAAACATGAAAAGGCAGAAATTTATTACCGTCCAGACAAGGACGGACGGCTGTATCGTCACCTTTATTCCTCCTTCGGAGTCTTATATTTTTGATACAATAAGAAACGCGATAAGAAGTCCGTAGATCGTAAGCGCTTCCATGAGCGCCAGAGCGATAATAAGCGCAGAGCGGATATCTTTCGCTGCGTCAGGCTGACGAGCCATGCTTTCAACAGCTGCTTTTGCAGTTAAACCCTGTCCGATAGCAGGAAATATTGTGCTTACTGCAATTGTTATTGCTGCGGCGATCGCGATCATTGAATTGTTCATTTTTTTCTCCTTTATATTGTCCTTATTTTTTTAACATAGTGGTTTTAAGGTTCCAATTCTTCTTCAAGATATATAGAGACAAGCATGGTGAAAACTACTGCCTGTATCGCGCAGAACAGAAGGGACAAAGCCATCATTATAACAGGCATTCCGATAGGAAGTATCGAATAGAGTTCTTCCGTTACGGTTTCTTCTCCGAATATGTTTCCGAAAAGGCGGAGCGCGAGGGATGCCGGCTTTATAAACTCATCAAGCAGAAGAAGCGGAAGCATAAAAAACATAGGGCTTACAAATCTCTTAAAGTAGCTCTTAACTCCGTTTTTCAGACCGGCTGCCTGAAGAAAAACAAATGTGACTGCGCCGAGTCCGAGCGTTACAGAGAGAGAAGATGTGGGTGCTTTTATATATTTTGTAAGTCCGATTCCGGGCAAAATCCCAATGTAGTTTGAAAAAATAATAAATACGAACAGTGATCCGAGGAAAAAGAAGTACTTTCTCGAATTCTTTTTTCCGATTATCCCGGAAATAAAATTATCAAGGCTTTCGACTCCCGTTTCAATGATGTTCTGAAACTTTCCGGGACGTTCCTTCATATTGTGCGTAGCAATAACTGCAAGAACAGCTGCAACAAGAATGATTACCCACATAGCGATAACTTCGCCTGTAATGTCTAAAAAACCGAAGAGATCTATAACTGCTTCGGACGCTTTTCCCATTTAATTATGATCTCCTTTCACTTCACCCGCATGATCTGCATTTTCTATATCGTTTGCGCCGGCTGCATCGGAATTACTGCGAACATAGCGCAAAAGAGCATAAGTAAAGAAAAATGTAGGAACTGTTGCACCGACGGCGCCTCCGATCACAAGATATACTCCATTCCAAGGCGTGAAACCGGATACGGCGTAAAGAATTATCAGAAATACAATATTGATCGTTTGTCTGACCGTCAACAAATAGGACAGAGCATTCGGATTTCTTTTAAGCATGTTCTTTGAGATTTTGTAATTAATAAAAGAAACTGTAACTCCGAGAAAAAGCGAAATCATCACGCCGACTAACCAGTGCCCCATAATTATCTCCTACGACTTGTCAGATTCGCAATATGTGTGCTGAATTTCAGAATATTATAGGCTCTTTTCCCCCTCTTATCAATAGATAATTTGTTAATTTTTAATTCAAGAAACCAAAACATATGCGAAATCGCAAGTTCACAATATTTAATATGATATATCCCAAATCAAAGTTTTTTGGAGACTGTATGCTTTTCTTTTTTGTTGTGACTTTATTGTTAACTAAATGTCAAAAAAAATAACTCTTCTTGACTTTTAGGGAAAAAATAACTATAATAAATAAGTTCGAAATAAAAGCATTATATTATTAAAGAAAGGAAAAAGAAGAAAAAAATGATAAAAAGACTTGCTGCCTGTATAAGAGAGTATAAAAAGCCTACTTTTCTTACTCTCTTATTCATTATAGGCGAGGCTATAATCGAAACGTTTATACCTTTCAAGACTGCTGATCTTGTAAACCAAATCAAAGCCGGCGTGGAAATGTCGGAACTTTTAAAAATTGGCGGCGTCCTTGCACTGCTTGCACTGCTCTCGCTTTGCTGCGGAGGCATTGCGGGATTTACTTGTTCAAAAGCATCAGCGGGATTTGCCAAAAACCTTCGTCAGGATCTTTTCCATAAAGTTCAGACATATTCTTTCGAAAATATAGATAAATTTTCCTCGACTTCTCTTGTGACGAGAATGACAACTGACGTATCCAACGTTCAGATGTCATATATGATGATAATCCGCACTGCAATACGTTCTCCTTTAATGTTCATTTTCTCAATAATTATGGCGTACAGAATGGGCGGCGCGCTTGCAGGAACTTTTGCGATAGTCGTACCGATACTTATCGCGGGGCTGATTATTATTTCAAGAAAAGCAATGCCGGCATTCCGCAGCGTTTTCAGAAAATACGACAAACTAAATGAATCCATTGAAGAGAATGTCCGCGCTATGAGAGTCGTAAAAGGCTTTTCGCGCGAAGAGTACGAAAAAAGCAAATTCACGTCCGCTGCGGACGATATAAGACGCGATTTTACACACGCCGAACGTATAGTGGCGTGTAACTCCCCTCTTATGCAGTTCTGCATCTACTTTAATATGCTCTTTATTCTTACAATAGGCTCAAAACTGATAATTTCAAATCACGGAGAGTTCATTGATGTAGGACAGATATCCGCTATGCTTACTTACGGTATGCAGATACTTATGTCTCTCAATATGCTTTCCATGATCTACGTTATCCTTACGATGTCAAGCGAATCTATGAAGAGAATATATGAGGTTTTGAGTGAAGAATCTTCCCTCTCAAATCCGCCCTCTCCCGTAAAAGAAGTAAGGGACGGTTCTGTCGATTTCGAAGGCGTAAGCTTCAAGTATTCGTCTAAAGCCGAAAAATACGCGCTGTCGGACATTAACCTTCACATAAAATCCGGTATGACCATCGGTATCCTCGGCGGAACCGGATCGAGCAAAACCACGCTTGTTCAGCTTATCCCGCGATTGTATGACGCAACCGAGGGAGTTATCAAGGTCGGCGGTGTAGATGTAAAAAAATACGATCTTGAAACTCTAAGAAATTCCGTCGCTATGGTGCTTCAGAAAAACCTTCTTTTTTCTGGCACGATTAAAGACAACCTCCGCTGGGGAAACAAGAACGCAACGGACGAGGAAATCGCCGAAGCCTGCCGTCTCGCACAGGCAGACGAGTTCATCCGTTCTTTCCCGGACGGATACGACACCATGATAGAGCAAGGAGGAACGAACGTCTCGGGCGGTCAGAAGCAGCGTCTTTGTATAGCTC
>CAKSJC010000060.1 GCA_934462885.1 uncultured Eubacteriales bacterium
GCGGGAGACTTGAGGAACATTAATCTTTTGATCGGCGGAATCAAAATCGGGATGCATACTCATAACGACGAATTTTTCGCCTGTTTCAAGCTTTTCAAATGCTGTGTATACATAAGAACGGAGATGATATGCTTTTGTTTCCGGCATGAGTTCTTCACCGGACTCGATGGGTTTTACGGTATCTTTGTTATAAGCAATGCAGGTGTAGCTCTGTATTCTGCCGTCATATGTACGGAGGACGGAAAAATCATATTTTTCTGCGATCAAGTCGGGGAGGTACTTATCCCATTCTTCGCTGAACTCCTGGAATGTCACGACGTCCGGGAGATAAGTGAGCAAGAATTCCGCTACCTTTTCATCTCTTCCTTTTACGGGAAGCTGTTTATCTTCTTCGGTACCGTAAGCCCAATCCTCGTGGAGAACGTTGAAAGTCATTATGCGGAGATTTGCATCCTCTGCAAGCTTTGTGAGATCCTGTGCGGACTCCTCCTCTGTGGGAGCATCCTTTTTTTCAAGATATGCGCGGCTTGATTTGTTCGGAGCCGAGAGAGTTGCCGCTCCTAAAGCAAGGAGAGCCGCAAGCATAAATGATGTTGCTTTAACTGCTATGTTCATAAATAAACCTCCATTATTTTTTATAATAAAATGATAACACATAAAGTGTTTTTTGTCAATATTTAATCAAAATTATTTTTAGGCGGCGTATGTGCCGGTATAGATCCGCAATCATCTTTTTTGTTATTCTCATATTTGGCGTTTTTTCGATAAAACTGTGAACTTAAAAACTGGCATCTTCTAATAATCTATAAGTACCTGTTTTGCGAGGTTTATAAAACTTCTTTACTCATTTGTTCTTTCAAGCCTTTGAATGACTTCTTGTGTGATAAGAGCGGAAAGTACGGAGGCGAGGACTATTTTGATTATTTCCGGAAGAATGAACGGAATAACGCACACTGTGAGCGCGGAAGAAAAAGGGGAAGAAGTCACGAGCATATAGCCTAATATACCGCAGGCATAACAGGCAGCCGCCCCGGCGATTATTCCGAGAAGATTTCGCAGAATGGAGACTTTATGCTTGCAGCGTGAGATCAGACCGCACAGCGCGGCACAGGGAATATATCCGATGATAAAGCCTCCGGTCGGAGAGAGAAGCTTTCCGATTCCTCCGGCGAATCCTGCAAAAACGGGAAGTCCCGCCGCACCGAGAGCGACATAGCAGATAACTGCAAGAGTTCCGCCGCGCCATCCCAAAGTCGCGGAAGCAAGATATACAGAAAAAGTAGCGAGAGAAATCGGAATGATTCCGATCGGAACCGAAAAAGGCGCGGTAACGCAAAGCACAGCCGCAAATACAGCTGAAGCGGTAAGAAGCCTGAGAGTTTTTTTCTTCATTACAAGTGTTAAATTCCTTTCACATAGGTATGGGAAAATAGCGTATTTCATGTTTTATTATGCATTACAAAGGAGTATTTTGTCAAGTGGCAAATGAGCAAGGATGCGAGACAAAAACGCATATATAAACCATAATTCCCGCCCCAAAACTTTTTGAGCGATTTTTGTACGCAGTATGATATTCGCTGTCCGTCATGGCAATACATGGCATTATTTAATTTGCGTGAAATGACTGATTTTATTAAATTAAAATATCGTCTTTGGCATATATGAAAAACGCACGAATAAGAGAGGTTCTTTTCGTGCGTTTTTTGTATTCAAATAACAGCTTTGCAGATTTTCATTTCGGCAAACAGCCGATTTTGCTTATGCTGTTTTGTGAATATCCGCCATTTAAGGCGGGATGTTTTGATCAATGAAGTTTTAGGTTCAGATCTCGTCGATCTTGATCTTGATCTCATGACCGCATTCAGCAGATTTAACGATACCGTCGATAATAGCCTGGTTGTAGAGAATCTGAGAAGTAGGAACAGGAGCGGGACCGCCTGTCTTTATAGCGTCAAGGAATGAGCGTATCTTCTTATCAAAGAGACCGTAACCGCCTTCGTTCTTCAGTACGGGAATTACTGTCTCGGTTTTTTCGCCGCATACATCGTGGTATATTTTCATAGCGCCGCCAACCGAACCGTTCCAACAATCGGTAGAAGGAATACGGAGAGCACCTTCGGTACCGAAGATGATCGTGTCACCGGGAGTGTCAACGTGCATATCCCATGCGATTCTGAAGTCGAGAATTATATCGCCCTCAAGACGGATGAAGCCTGCTGCGAAGTCTTCAACGCTGAATCTTGCGGCATCAGCGCCGTTATATTTAGGATTTTTACCGAAGAAGTCGGATGTGTAGCCGGAAACTGTGAGCGGCTTCGGATAGCCGATTGCGTTGAGAACCATATCGAGAGAGTAGCATCCGATATCACCCATAGCGCCTATACCGCCGGTAGACTTTTCGATGAACGTAGATCCCGGAATACCGTGACGGCGTCCGCCGCCGGTCTGGATGTAGTAGATCTTTCCGAGAACGCCGGAATCAACGATTTTCTTTATCATCTGCATATTAACGTCGAATCTGGGCTGGAAGCCTACGGAAACAAACGCTTTGCTTGCCTTTTCAGCCTTGCATACAGCTTCAGCTTCTTCAAGAGTTACTGTGAAAGGCTTCTCGAGAAGAACGGGGATGTTGTGCTCAAGAGCGTAAATAGCGGGGATTGCGTGCTGAGTGTTGTATGTACAGATAGAAACGCCGTCAAGTTCTTCGTTGTCGATCATTTCTTTGTGAGAAGGATAGAAGTGAACTCCTTCAACTTTGTACTCTTCCATGAACTTTTCAGCTTTTCCGGGAATGAGGTCGGCAGCTGCGACGATTTCAACGTCTTCCATCTTCTTGTAGCTTTCGATGTGTGATTCAGCGATCCAACCTGTGCCGATGATACCGATTTTTAATTTGCGGTTTGAATCATGAGCAAATTTTTCTTTTATAGCCTGTTTGAACTGGCCGAGAACTGCGTCTGACATATTATTCCGCCTTTCTTATTTACAGATTATTTCAATAAATCGCAGATGTGAACTGCGAATTATTACAAAATTAAGTTACCAGCCGAGCGAACGGAGATATTCGCGGCTTGCTTTGATGCATTCCATGCGCGTCATACCCTCGGTAGGGTGATCCTGCTCTACAACTACCCATGATGCTCCGGCTTTCTCCGAAGCCGCAAGAATAGCGGGCATATCCTGCATACCGTGTCCTATCGGACGGAATTCGAATGTGGAAGGCTCATCGTCCTTTTCGGTTTCTTTAAGTCCGATAAGAGCATAAAGATGCTTGGGAAGCTTTCCGGTCATATAGAAATCTTTGAGATGGACGACGGGAGAACGGCCTGTATATTTAAGTATATACGCTGCGGGATCCTCTCCTCCGACATTTACCCAACAAGTATCGATTTCTGTTTGCAGATATTCGGCAGGGACTTTTCTGTAAAGAAGATCAAGACCGTATTCGCCGTCGATCTTTTTGAATTCAAAATCGTGGTTGTGATAAAGAAGAGTCATTCCGTGACTGTTTGCGATCTCGCCGAGTTTTTTTATTTCTTCAAGTACTTCATCAAAGTTCGGCACACCGGGACGTTTATCCTCGGGCGCATATGGAATAACTACATATTTGCAGCCGATTTTTGCGTAATCAGAGAATATCTTTTCAGGGTCTGCAAGCATATCGACAAGCGGAATATGTGCAGAGATCGGAACGAGTTCAAGAGCATCGACAAGTCCTTTGACATATTCGGGAGAATTGCCGTAAAGACCTGCGAATTCAACTCCGTCATAGCCCATTTCCTTTATTTTGCGAAGAGTGTCTGCAAGGTTAGCTTCAGCACTGTCGCGCACTGAGTAGACTTGTACAGCAACCGGTAAATGCATAACATTATCCTCCTTAAAGTTCAGATAGCTTTACATAGCACATTATATATTACCCGATAGGCAAAATCAAGAGTTTTTTCAGATTTTTGCAAAAAAAGTTGATGTATGATAAGAGAACTTTGCAGATTTATTTCATGATAAATTTTTGCGTGAAAAAAACGAAATATTGTGATTTTTATCATTGACTTTTTTATATGCATAACGTATAATTTTTACAAAAAAATAATTTACGTTAAAATGGCGTGGTGTTACGGTTTTTATTAATTTAGTGTAAAAAGAAAGGTATGGTAAGAACAGAGATGCAAAACAATTTGATTGAACAAAAGATCGTGTGCGAAGGACTTACATTTGATGATGTTCTCCTTATTCCGTCTAAAAGCGACGTGCTTCCCGGAACTGTTTCGCTTAAAACAAAACTTACGAAAAAAATCACGCTTAGTATTCCTCTTATGAGCGCGGCAATGGATACCGTTACCGAATATGCGCTTGCTATTGCAATGGCGCGAGAGGGCGGGATAGGTATAATTCACAAGAATATGTCTATTGAACAGCAGTGCGATCAGGTAGAAAGAGTAAAAAGAAGCGAAAACGGCGTTATAACCAATCCTTTCTTCCTTCATCCCGATAATTACGTTTTCGAAGCTGATGAGCTTATGGGAAAATACAAAATTTCAGGTGTTCCGATATGCGATGACAACGGTGTTCTTGTCGGAATTATAACAAACCGCGATTTACGGTTTATGACTGATTATAACGTTCCGATAAAAGAAGTAATGACTCATGAAAATCTCGTTACCGTTCCTGTCGGAACAACTCTCGAACAGGCTAAAGAAATACTCCGCCATAATAAAATAGAAAAGCTTCCCATAGTGGATCGCGATTTCAAACTTAAGGGGCTTATTACGATAAAGGATATCGAAAAAGCCGACCGTTATCCAAATTCGGCAAAAGACGAAAACGGCAGACTTCTGTGCGGAGCGGCTATCGGAGTTACGGCTGACGTTATTGAACGCGCGGGCGCTCTTATAGCTGCGGGCGCGGATGTGCTTGTTCTCGATTCGGCGCACGGACATTCACAAAACATCTTAAACTGCATAAAGAAAATCAAAGAAGCGTTTCCGGAAGCACAGCTTATCGCCGGAAATATCGCGACAAGCGAGGCGGCGCGCGACCTTATAGAAGCCGGCGCGGATGCTATCAAAGTCGGTATAGGTCCGGGATCAATATGCACAACGCGCGTTGTTGCCGGAATAGGAGTTCCTCAGATTACCGCTATCATGAACGCGTATGCCGTAGCAGACGAATACGGTATTCCCGTTATAGCAGACGGCGGTATAAAGTACAGCGGCGATCTTCCGAAGGCTATCGCGGCAGGTGCTAACGTTATAATGATAGGCTCACTCCTTGCAGGATGTGAAGAAAGCCCCGGAGAATCAGAAATATATCAGGGCAGACGCTTCAAGGTATACCGTGGAATGGGTTCTCTTGCGGCAATGGAAAAAGGTTCGAAGGACCGATACTTCCAAGAAGGGGCGAGAAAGCTCGTTCCCGAAGGAGTTGAAGGGCGTGTCCCTTATAAAGGACCTCTCTCCGATACGGTATTTCAGCTTATCGGCGGACTTCGTTCAGGTATGGGATACTGCGGAGCTCCCACGGTTGAAGACCTTAAGAAAAACGGAAGATTTGTCAAGATGTCCGGAAACGGTCTGCGCGAATCTCATCCTCACGATATTTCGATCACAAAAGAAGCGCCTAACTACAGCGTACAGATTCAGTAACGTAAAAACGTCCGATCAAAAAAGATCGGGCGTTTTTCAAAAATGAATAGTTTTTATTTAACGTTTTTTGTAAAGTTGAATTCAAATTTAGATTTTTGCTTTGGAGTATATTGTTTCATTTACCACTGTATTATAAAGAGAACTCTTTATAAAATCACGAGAATCCCCTTGACAGTCGCGTGAACTTGTGATATCATATAGATAGAAAAAGCAAAAAGAGAGGCAATGTTTTGAAGGATATACTGAACGAACGCTTGATTCCGGGAACGGTTTTTTCGCCGGAAAAAATGGGAAACGTAACGGGTGTGGACTTCT
This sequence comes from uncultured Eubacteriales bacterium, assembly GCA_934462885.1. Classification (GTDB taxonomy): domain Bacteria; phylum Bacillota; class Clostridia; order Oscillospirales; family CAG-272; genus UMGS1696. The sequence continues at coordinate 5,958 of CAKSJC010000060.1, forward strand.
TAAATAAAGTTTTCTATATTTCAAACGGAATAATGCTTTCTCAGATAAAAGAGATTACCGGAATAGACAAAACCACTCTTCAGAACTGGGTAAAGCGCGGATGGGTATCGAACCCGAAGAAAAAACTTTACGATAAAGAGCAGGTAGCGCGGATTCTTATCATAAATATGACAAGAGAGACCATGCAGCTTTCAAGGGTTGTGTATCTTCTCAGATATATAAACGGTGATTCTGAAGAAGATAAAATAGTATCGGAAGCGGATCTTTACGATTACGTATGCAAGACATGCGATATGATATTTGATTCATATTCTGGGGGACTCAGATCGATAGGAGATATCGTATGGGAAGTTCTTGCGGATTACGAGGAAAAATGCGGAGGGGCAAAAATGCGTCTTGCCGCGGGAGTCGAGGCCATTTCGGTTATATATTGCTCTACTCTTCTTAAACGGTCGGCGGACCGGTTTGTCGATGAACTTGGCATGAATGAAAAAAGAAAACGATAACATAAAAATGTTCAGGTCGGTAAAATGCGTACATTCCTTGGGTGTGCGCAAGTCGTTACTCGGAAATGACAGATACTTTGGCGGAGGTGATACAGTTGATAAACTGGTGGAATTCCCTTGATCTTGTCGGACAGATATATACTCTTATAGCAGTTCCGGCAACTCTCGTTCTTGTAGTGCAGACAGTTCTTGTTCTTATCGGATTCGGGCACGACGATATGGATGCCGACGGGATAGATCTCGACGGAAACGGCGAGATAGATACTCCGGGTGACGGCGGCTCCAGCGGTATGAGCCTTTTCTCTGTGCGAGGAATAATGGCTATGGCGGCGATAGGCGGCTGGAGCGGACTTGTGATGAATGAATCCGGAATTAATCTCGGGCTTACGATTTTTTTATCTGTTGCGTTTGGATTTATAGCGCTCGTAGCTATTGCGTATATTTTGAAGCTGTCGACAAAGCTTCAATCAAGCGGGAACATCGATATAGGATATGCTATCGGAAAAGTGGGTACAGTATATATACCGATACCGGCTGCAATGAAAGGGTCCGGAAAAATTAATCTCACGATACAGGAGAGATTTATCGAGATAGGCGCCGTCACAAAGTGCGAAAGAAAGCTTGGTACCGGAGAAAATGTCAGAGTCGTAGCAACAGACGAGACCGGGCTTGTTGTGGTCGAGCCGCTTGGAGAAGAAAAATAAAGTAAATCTATAATAAATAAAATCTATAAATAAGGAGACAACAATGAGATCTTTACTTACAGCAGTCGGAGTTATCAGACCGTCGGTAGTAATGCTTGTATGCGTTATCGTACTCGTTCTTTTGACGTCAGTAATCGTTATCTTGTCAAGATACAGAAAGTGTCCTTCCGACAAGATACTCGTTATTTACGGTAAAGTCGGTACTACACAGGACGGTCAGCAGAGATCGGCAAAATGTATCCACGGCGGCGCGTCGTTTATTTGGCCCGTTGTTCAGTCATACGAATACCTTGATTTGACTCCCATGTCTATTCAGGTAGACTTGAGAAACGCACTCTCAAAACAGAACATAAGAGTTGACGTTCCCTCTCGTTTCACGGTCGGTATATCAACCGAAAACGGAGTAATGCAGAACGCCGCCGAGCGACTTCTCGGAATGAAAATAGAAGAAATAAAGCAAATTGCGGAAGATATAATTTTCGGTCAGATGCGACTTATTATCGCTACGATGGATATCGAAGAAATAAACTCCGACCGCGACAAGTTCCTTGAAGCAGTGTCGTCAAACGTTGAGACAGAACTTAAAAAGATCGGTTTAAGACTTATAAATGTAAACGTTACGGATATTACCGATGAATCAGGATATATCGTGGCTCTCGGTCAGGAGGCAGCGGCAAAAGCGATAAACGACGCGAAGATATCGGTTGCGGAAGCTGAGCGTGCCGGAGCGATAGGTGCGGCTGAAGCGGATCGCGATAAGAGAATTTCGGTTTCTAAATCGGATTCCGAGGCAATCGGCGGTGAAAACGAAGCTAAGGCCAGGGTAGCGGATTCAGACGCTACGAGACGTGAAAAAGAAGCGGAAGCGCTCAAACGCGCGACTGCGGCTGAGAGCATCGCAAAAGCGAGAGCGGAAGAAGAAGCGTATGACGCACAGAGAAGCGCTGAGGAAGCAAGGGCTCATTATGAACAGGCTAAGCTTGAGGCTGAGGTCATAGTCAAAGCCGAAGTCGAGAAAAAGAAACTTGAGCTTGAAGCTGAGGCGGAAGCAGAAAAGATACGCCGCCGCGCTAAAGGTGAAGCCGACGCGACTTTGATGAAAATGCAGGCAGAGGCTGACGGTATAAAAGCTATACTCATGAAGCAGGCAGAAGGTTTTGCCGAGATAGTTAAATCTGCAGGCGGAGAAACGAACGATGCCGTAAAGCTTCTTGTTGCGGATAAGCTTGAAGAACTTACACGCATCCAGGTAGACGCAATAAAGAATCTGAAGATTGACAAGGTAACGGTATGGGACAGCGGAGCGAAATCGGCAGACGGACGCGGAACTACCGCGGATTTTGTGTCGGGGCTTTATAAGAGCATACCTCCGCTGGCTGAAATGTTTGATATGGCGGGAATGAAGCTTCCTTCATACCTCGGAGAAGCTAAGAAGGAAGAAACTGCGGGAAGTGAAGGTTCCCCTGAAAATAACACCGCTGATTAAACTGAAAAAACAGGGCGTCATATATGCAGCCTTGTGAATAATCACCCTCCTTTACGTCAAAAAGTAAAGGGGGTGATTTTGTATGTATAAAAGAGAAGAATACGTATGTGTTTTTTTAGGAGGAGGAAGCCTTTACGGAGTCGTCGAAATACTTTGGAGAGGCTATACTCATTGGAGCATGATTGCAGTTGGAGGAATTGCGCTTTCGTTTATACATTTTATAAATATAAGATTTCATAAAAAGAACATAATTGTGCGCGGCGCGATAGGAAGCGCGTTTATAACTTTG
>CAKSJC010000061.1 GCA_934462885.1 uncultured Eubacteriales bacterium
CTTTCGGACATCGGTTATACCGATGAAATAATTGAGAACGGGGATTCTTTCGAGGAAAACTCGTTAATTAAAGCAAAAGCTCCGGCTTCGCGAGGGTATATCGGGATAGCGGACGATTCGGGACTGGCGGTTGATTATCTGAACGGTGCGCCGGGTATATATTCCGCACGTTATTCGGGTGAGAACGCAAATGATGAGAAAAACCGTGCAAAGCTTCTCTCGACAATGGCAGGAGTGCCGATTGAGAACAGAAAGGCAGGATTTGTATGCTGCGTTTCGATAGTTTTGACAAATGACTGCGGAATTGTGATCCCGGAGGAATGGAGAATATCAAAAGAGCTTTCGGGTAAAGTAGGAATTCCGTCTGAGCTTGCAATGGTTGTGCGCGGAGAGTGCAGAGGACATATCATGACGGAAGAGCACGGAAGAAGCGGCTTCGGATACGATCCGCTCTTTTTCTCGGACGAGCTTGGACGAAGCTTCGCAGAAGTTGACGGAGAAGAGAAAAACAGAGTTTCGCATCGCGGTCACGCAATGTCGGAATTTACAAGACGTCTTTCAATTTTATTTAATTAGTTTTATAATTTAGTTTGATAGTAAGGAATAATTATGCTTAACAGTAAACAACGCGCAATACTAAAATCTGAAGCCTCAAAAATGGACGCTGTTTTCCAAATAGGAAAAGGCGGACTCGGTGAGCAAATGATAAAATCGGTTTCCGACGCGCTTGAAGCAAAAGAATTAATAAAGCTCAGCGTGCTTGACAATTCGGATGAGGACGCAAGAGAAGCCGCAGGGGAGCTGGCATACGCCACAGGATCCGAGGTTGTGACAATTATCGGCAGAAAAATAATCCTTTTTAAGGTTTCATCAAAACCAAATAAACGTAAGATTTCGACACTTATCTGACGTTTCCTGCAAAATTAAAATGGAAAAAGAAGAAAAAATAAAGATAGGTCTGTTCGGCGGAACATTTGCACCTCCGAACCTAGGTCATGTTAATGCGGCACGGCTGATGTTAAAATATATCCCGATTGAAAGGCTTATTGTAATGCCCGCTTTTCTGCCTCCTCATAAGGTGAAAGCAGACGGAGATACTCCCGCAGAGCGAATGAAGATGTGCCAAGCCGCGTTTTCCGTTCTTGACAGAGTAAAAGTATCTGATTATGAAATAAAAAAAGGCGGACTAAGCTATTCCGTTGAAACGCTGAGATACTTTACTTCTCTTGGATATGAAGTGTATATGCTTTGCGGGACCGATATGTTTTTAAGCCTTCCGATTTGGTTCTGCGCAGATGAAATATTCAAACTTGCGAACATCGTCTGCGTTCCGAGGGATACGGTACTTACCGAAACACTTGAAAAAGCGAAAAAAAATTATACGGAGAAATATTCGGCGAACGTAACGATAATACCCGAGAGAAGCGTTGAAATGTCGTCGAGTGAAATACGCGAAAAAATACAATCGGGGGAGAGTCTTCGCGGACTGATCTCAGATGAAGTTGCGGAAATAATAAAAAATGACAAACTATATACACGATAAAGAAAAACGTGAGCTTTCAGAAAAAGATATTTTCACACTGAGAGAGAAAATAAAGCCTTATCTGACCGATAAGAGATATTCCCATACGCTTTACGTTGAACGCGAAGCGGCAAAAATAGGAGAGCTGCTTATGCCACACGAAATAAACCGACTTCGTGCGGCAGCGCTTCTTCACGATATAACAAAAAAGGACGACTTAAAAAAACAGTTGCAATATTGTGAGGAATTTGGTATAATTATCTGTAATCTCGATATTCTTTCTCCGAGCGTTTTCCATGCGATGACAGCAGTAAAAACAGCAGAACGCGATTTTGCTGATTTTACGGATCCGGAAATACTGGGTGGAATAAGATGGCATACAACAGGTCATGATCAAATGACCGATTTCGAAGCGATAGTGTACCTTGCCGACTATATAGAGGAAACCAGAAAATTCGATGACTGCGTTAAACTCAGGAATTACTTTTGGAACAGAATAAATTGCGGAGAAGATAAAGATACGGTATTGTGCGACACCATGATATATTCATTTGATTTGACTATACAGAATCTGATAAAAGACGCTAAAGTTATAAACAGTGATACGATAGGCGCAAGAAATTATTACATCGCAAAACGTAAGGCAAAGAAAGCAGATGAAATATCCGAAAGGAATACTATATAAAATGGATAACGGCAATAAAAACAAACAAAATAAACCTGAAAACGATCAAACAAGAGTATATAATTTTAAGGACGGCGCACCGTCAATTGAGGACCTTGAAAACGGAGAACCCGATTTTTCCGAGTATTACCCGGACGGTGACGCGGAGCATATGTCTCGTGACGATCATGACGATATTTTTTTAAATGAAAACATGAAGAGAAAAGATAAAATCAGAAAGAAAAACGCACGTCTGAGTAAGTCTCAGATAGTGCTTATTGCGGTAATTTTCTTGATTTACACCGTAGTTATTGTAAGCGCATCTTGGCTTTTTTTCTATAAACCTTCACAGCCTAATCACGGCGATGTTCCTTTTAATACCGATCCCGTTGAAAGTACGGGCGGAGAAAATAATTCCGATAACGAAAACGATAAAGAAACAGGAGAAGTTAACAACGATTATACGGCAAATGATGAAGTCTATAATATACTTCTCGTCGGACGTGATGACGCGGCATCTCTCGCGGACGTTACAATGCTTGTAAACTGTAACATAAAAAACAGTTCCGTTACAGTAATGCAGATACCGCGCGATACGCTTGTTACCGTAGGAGCCGAACATACCAATAAGGTAAATGAGGCATATTCGACGCTTGTAGGTCAAGCATACCGCGACGGAGAAGATGATTCGTATTTGGCGGGAGCACAAAAATATGCCGAAATGTATGAAAAAAGTCTATGCATAAAGATTCACCATACGGTTGTAATAAGCTTGCAAGGACTTTCCAATATAGTCGACGCTCTCGGCGGAGTCGAGGTATATGTTCCTGCACCAATGTATTACAGCGATCCGGAACAGGGACTGTATATTAATATAGGTGAAGGCCTTCAAACACTTGACGGATATAATGCGGAGTGCTTTGTCAGATACAGAAGCGGATATCTTCAGGCAGATCTCGGACGTGTAAATGCTCAAAAGATATTCCTTACAGCATTTTTAAATAAGGTAAAATCTACCTTTAAGTCTGTAAATCTTTCCGCTATGAACAATTTCGCAAATGAAGTAATGAAGAATATCTCAACCGATCTTACACTATCGGATATTATTTATTATGCAAAATTTGCCCTAAAGCTTGATCTCGACTCTGTAACGATGACAACAATGCCCGGAAATACAGCCGGAATATATTACATCATGAACAGGGCTGGAACTCTTGATATAATCAATAAACATTATAATATCTATAAAAAAGAAATTTCCGATTCAATCTTTGACAGAGACAATCTTTTCTGCTTCACAAACTATGATTATATGTCACGAGTTTATTACGGCGATCCGTCGGTAGCATTTGATACCGAATATAACGCAGACAGTATCGATGAGGATTCGATATACATCCCGAAGGTCCACTGAACCGATAAACAGGAGGAATAAACAATGGATAACGGAACAATGAAACTTCCGATTGAAGAGAATTTGAAAAGTGAAGACTTGGCAGAACCTAAAAGATTAGCTGAATTAATTGTATCGGTGCTTGATTCAAAAAAAGCAAAAGATATAAAACTTCTTCATGTTGAAAAAAGAACGATTATTGCGGATTATTTTGTGATTTGTACCGGAAACTCGAGAACTCAGATAAAAGCCCTCGCCGACGAACTTGAATTCAAACTTGAACCTTACGGAGTCTCGCCTCTTCATGTGGAAGGAGCAAATACAGGAGTATGGGTGCTTCAGGACTACGGTTCTGTTATTGTACATCTGTTCAACAACGAGTCAAGAGGCTTTTATGATCTTGAAAAATTGTACAGAGACACGACAGAGCAGGATATTTCCGATCTTATATCAGAAGACTAAATTTTATTTTTAATCATAAAAAGGAATCCTAATTCATGAAATACGATTTTGACGCAGTTGAGAAAAAATGGCAGCAAAAATGGGAAGAAGCCGGAATATTCAAGGCTTCCGACGATCATTCAAAGCCTAAATTTTACGGACTTGTAGAGTTTCCTTATCCGAGCGGCGCGGGCATGCACGTCGGACACATAAAGGCTTACTCGGGTCTTGAGGTTGTTTCGAGAAAAAGAAGAATGCAGGGATATAACGTGCTCTTCCCGATAGGATTCGACGCATTCGGACTTCCGACCGAAAACTATGCGATAAAAACGAATATGCACCCGAGAAAAGTTACTGACGTGAACATTGCAAAGTTCAGTGAACAGCTTAAAAGGGTCGGCTTCTCATTCGACTGGTCGAGAGTTATCGATACAACGGAAGAAGACTATTATAAGTGGACTCAGTGGATATTCCGTAAAATGTTTGATGCGGGACTCGCGTTCCGTGCAACAACGCTTGTCAACTATTGCCCGCATTGCAAAGTTGTCCTTTCCAACGAGGATTCGCAGGGCGGGAAGTGCGATATCTGCCACAGTGAAATCATACAGAAGTCAAAAGACGTATGGTATTTGAGAATTACTGAATATGCAGATAAACTTCTTGAAGGGTTGAAAAAAGTTGATTACCTTCCAAACATAAAACTTCAGCAGGAAAACTGGATAGGACGTTCCGAAGGCGCGTTTGTAGATTTTGCGCTTACAAACTGCGAAGACGGTGAAAAACTCAGAATATATACAACAAGATGCGACACTATGTTTGGCGTCACATTCATGGTAATCGCTCCAGAACATCCGATAATAGAAAAATATAGAGATCGTATTTCAAATATTACCGAGCTTGACGCATATAAAGAAGAGTGCGCAAAAAAAACAGAGTTTGAGAGAACACAGCTTGTAAAGAATAAAACAGGCGTTAGTATTGAGGGAATCAAGGCGATAAACCCCGCAAACGGAAAAGAAATACCGATATATATTTCGGACTACGTTATGATGGGATACGGAACAGGCGCTATTATGGCTGTTCCCGCGCACGACGAGCGAGACTTTGAGTTCGCGAAGAAATTCGGAATAGATATAATCGAAGTTATAAGCGGCGGCGATATTTCAAAAGAAGCTTATACAGGCGATGGAGAAATGGTGAATTCCGGATTCTTAAACGGCATAAAAACCAAAAAAGAAGCTATTGCAAAAATGCTTGAGTACCTCAAAGCGAGAGGCGTCGGCGAAAAAGGCGTTCAATACAAGATGAAAGACTGGGCGTTTAACCGCCAGAGATATTGGGGAGAACCTATTCCGATAATTTATTGTGATAAATGCGGAATGGTCGGAGTACCTTATGATGAGCTTCCTCTTAAACTCCCCGATATAGAGAATTTCGAACCGGGTGAGGGCGGCGAAAGCCCTCTCGCTAAGATAGATTCGTTCATGCATTGCACCTGCCCGAAGTGCGGAGGACCCGCAAGACGTGAAACAGACACAATGCCTCAATGGGCAGGATCCTCATGGTACTTCCTCAGATACCTTGATCCGCATAATCCCGACGCGATAGCGTCTCAGGAGAATATGAAATATTGGCTTCCCGTTGACTGGTATAACGGAGGTATGGAGCACGTTACGCGTCATATGATCTACTCGAGATTCTGGCATCACTTTCTCTATGATATAGGAGTAGTACCCGTTGACGAACCTTATGCAAAACGTACAGCACAGGGACTTATCCTCGGCTCTGACGGAGAAAAGATGAGTAAGTCAAAGGGTAACGTAGTTGACCCGATAGATGTTACAAACGAGTTCGGAGCAGATGTCCTCAGAGTTTATATTCTTTTCATGGGTGATTACGCTTCCGCAGCTCCGTGGAGCGAGAACAGTGTCCGCGGCTGTAAGAGATTCCTTGACAGAGTTGCGGCTCTCTATGATATGGCGAAGGGCAGCGGCTCAACCGCTAAGCTTGAACCTTTGCTCCATAAGACAATAAAGAAAGTTTCCGAAGATATCGAGGAAATGAAGTTCAATACGGCGATCGCTGCAATGATGTCTCTTGTCAACGAAATTTACGATTGCGGAACTCTGACTATCGACGAGCTTAAAACGTTTATTTCGCTTCTTTGCCCGTTTGCGCCGCACATTTGCGAAGAGCTTTGGGAAAAACTCGGCGGGGAAGGTTTCCTTTCACTTGTAAAGTGGCCTGAATATGACGAGGCTAAAACAAAGGACGATGAGATAGAAATAGCCGTTCAGGTTTGCGGCAAACTTAAGGGAACCATCAGGATAAAAAACGATACAAAAAAGGAAGATGCAATAGCTGCTGCAAAAGCAGATCCGCGTGTCGCATCTGCGCTTGAAGGAAAGCAGATTGTAAAGGAAATTTATATACCCGCAAAGATAGTAAATATTGTTGCAAAATAAGGATATCCGAAAATCAAAAAGAAAAACACAGAAAGCAGTTTTTCATATATTTATTTCCATAAATGTATTGACAAACAGAATCCTTTACGATATAATATTATAAGGGTAAAAGATAGAAAATTTACCTTTGCCAAAAGCGAAGGGAGGGAATACAGGTGGCAGAAATCAGAGTTAAAGAAAATGAATCGCTTGACAGTGCGCTTCGTCGCTTTAAGAGACAGTGTCAACGTTCGGGGATTCAGGCCGAGCTTCGCAAAAGAGAATGCTATGAGAAGCCCAGCGTAAAGAGAAAAAAGAAATCCGAAGCAGCCAGAAAACGCAAATACAAATAAGAAAGCTGTTTTAACTTGATAAACAGGCTTTAGAGAGAATCATTCCGAAAGGTTTGATTCTCTTTTTTTCAATAAAACTTTTTTAAGATTTATATAGAATAAAAGCCGTATTGACTTACCGAAGAAATCCTGTTATAATATTTTATAACAGGAAAAATTTTCGATTAAAAATAGGTGAAATATGAGCAAGCTTTTATTCATCGTGAATCCTGTAACAGCGAAAAATACAATCACGCCTTGCATGATAGATGTTATAGATACGTTCATCAAGGGCGGATACAGGGTCGAAACACATATAACGCAGGACGAGTACGATGTCGGACGAGTTATAGCAGAGCACGGTAGCGAATTTGATGTAATAGCTTGTGCCGGAGGAGACGGAACGCTTAATAATACGGTGACTGCCATTTTGAAACTTGATAAAAAGCCTAAGATAGGATACATACCGGCAGGAACTACAAATGATTTTGCTACGAGTTGGGGAATACCCAAAAAACCGGTTGCGGCTGCCATGAGCATTGTAAAAACTGAGGCGGTTCCGACTGACGTGAGCGTATTTTGCGGAAGACCTTTCGTTTATGTGGCGGCGTTCGGAGTATTTACACAAGCTTCTTATCAAACTCCGCAGCACCTTAAGAATAGTCTCGGATACACAGCGTATATTTTCGAAGGAATAAAGAGTATCGCTAATATCAGACCGCATAGAATGCGTATTGAATACGACGGAGGAGTTGCCGAGGGAGAATTTCTTTACGGAATGCTTTCAAATACAAGGAGAGTCGGCGGATTTGATCTGAAAATGAAGGACAATATAAGTATTTCGGACGGACTTATGGAAGTTATTCTTATAAGAAAGCCGGCAAATCCTGTGGATAATCCAAAAATGTTGGGAGCGGTTCTTGCTCAGGATACAAATAGTGAGTACATCGTTTTTGCACATACGAAAAAAATAAAGTTTTATTCCGACGAATCTGTTCTGTGGACAATCGACGGTGAAAACGGCGGATCGATAAAGTCAGGAGAAGCTCACATTATTGAGCATGCGGTGAATTTGTTTTTCTGATAACAATTGTGATAAAAAAACAGGAAAATTCCCAAAAGAAATTTTCCTGTTTTTTTTGTGAGATTTTCTCTCTTTTTTATCCGTTCTTTTTGCATACCTTGTCAAAAGCAGGGTTGTATCCGTAAAAATTTTTATGATCCATATTGTCTTGCGCTACACGGAGCGCATCGCCGAATCATGCGAATACAAGCAAAAAAATATAAAAGAAAAGTCAGATATTCCATGTTATATTAATGCACCCTTTGCCGACTTCCATGGATTTAATAAGAATGTCTGCTATAATCCGGCGCAGTTGAAACGATCCTTGGCGCCATTTATCTGCCGGAGAGTATATTTTATCCCCTTTGTCGGAACTTTCAGTTTGAAAAATAATATTTTCAAGCTCTATTTTTTCTTTTGTAAGTTTATCCGCCATTTCGCCTATGTATCCGATTAAGGTTTCATTTGCGTGCGGAATCTTCGAAAGAAGTTCTTCAATTTTTTCATCAATCTCAAAAATGCGTATCTTTTTTTCATTGACGGAGTAGGGTGAAGATTTTTCATTCATACTGCGGATAAACGAAAAACACGATAATTTTTCATATATTTTTTCGGATATATATTCTTCAAGCACATCTGCATATATAGTTCCGGCGCATCCCGGACATAACATTTTTTTTGTACGAATAGATGTCGGGCAAACAAAATATCTTCCGTGAGCAGTATTTGATCTTACGACAGACAGCGCCGAATGACAGTTTTTACACCGTACTTTTCCGAGAAGCCATGAGTTTTTTGCTTTTGCCGAAATGCCACCGTCAGCTATGTCTGAGGATCGAGCACGGCATTTGAGCCAAATTTCGGATGAGATAATACCCTCATGCGGGGCTAAAACGATTTCCTTACCGAAAAAATCGAAACGTGAATTCTTTTTTGATCCTCCGCTGTTATAAAGATAGCAGCCTCGCTTTCCGGTAAAATCAGTCGGCGGATCTATTATCAATGCACCGTTCTTTTTGAAAAAATCATATATATCAGCGTCCGCTGCCACGTATATAGGA
>CAKSJC010000062.1 GCA_934462885.1 uncultured Eubacteriales bacterium
GTTTCACGTTCGGAATCGAGCAGAGGGATACACCCAATCTCTTTAAGGTACATTCTGACAGGATCGTCTACCGCAAGCCCTTCCTGCGCGAGAGCTTTGACCATATCGTCTGCGCTGTCGAGACGCTCAACATCGCTCCTGATCTCTTCAAGCTCTTCGGAGCTGACAAGTTTTGAAATATCCTCCGAATCGTCTTCGATTGATTCATAAAGAGTTTCAAGAGATTCGTCGTTCTCGTTGAAATTAAGATCCTTTTCAAGCGTCTCGTTATCCAGTTTATCAAATTCGATTTTTTGGTCCGAATCAAATTCGGCGTTTTCCTTTTCCGGGTCTATACCGTACATTTCAACCTCCGTTTTTTATATCATTTTCGGATACATATTATTTTTTCGGGATATGGTATTTACGCGGACTCACAGCGGTGTTTTGATAAAATGTCAATTTATATCATTTAAAAAACCTTTCAGAATTTTTGATCTGCTCTGGTGTCTCAGCTTTCGAAGCGCTTTTGCTTCGATCTGTCGTATGCGTTCTCTTGTTATATTAAACTCTTTTCCGACTTCCTCAAGAGTTCTCGTTCTTCCGTCCTCAAGACCGAATCGAAGCTTTATTACCATTTCTTCCCGCGGTGTAAGGGTATGAAGCACTTTATTGAGCTGTTCGCGCAGAAGCTGATATGAAACCGCTTCGGTAGGCGTTGGTGAAGAATCGTCCGGTATAAAGTCTCCAAGATGGCTGTCGTCTTCTTCTCCGATCGGCGTTTCAAGTGATACCGGATCCTGTGCCGCTTTCATTATCTCCCGAACCTTATCGGCGCTCATGCCGAGCTTTTGGGCAATCTCCTCCATTGTAGGCTCTCGTCCGAATTCCTGCAGGAGCTGTCGCTGTATTCTTGATACGCGGTGTATGGTTTCGACCATATGAACCGGTATGCGTATCGTTCTGGCTTGATCGGCGATAGCGCGCGTTATTGACTGTCTTATCCACCATGTGGCGTACGTCGAGAATTTATATCCTTTCGTATAGTCGAATTTTTCGACTGCTTTCATCAATCCGAGGTTTCCTTCCTGTATAAGATCTAAGAAATACATTCCTTTTCCGACGTATTTTTTTGCGATGCTCACAACAAGTCTTAGATTCGCTTCAACAAGCTCATTCTTTGCCGCTTCATCTCCTTTTGCTGTCTGTTCGGCAAGATATGTTTCTCTATCCGAATCAAGAAGCGGTATTTTTCCTATATCTTTAAGATACATTCTTACGGGGTCGTCAACTGCGACTCCCTCTTCCGCAAGAAATTTATCTATATCTCCGTTATCATCCACTTCTGCGGATGCCGCGTCACTGTAAGAGTCGTCGTTTTCCATGTAGTTTGTAACTTCAATGCCGCTGTTCTCAAGAGCGTCGTAGATTTTTTCTATCTGATCCACATCGAATCCGGAAAATTCAACGGCTTCCATTATATCGCTGTTTGAAAGCGAACCCTTGGACTTTCCTTTTTCGATAAGCCCCTGTACATCCAATTTCTTTTCGTTTTCCATATAAACCTCATGTTTTGGGAGTAATGTTTTATGTATTTTTCAAGCTGCCTCTTTTTTTCAGAAGAAACTCCTCAAGCGATTCAGCGCCGTCGGATTCTTTTTTCATCTCCTCCCTGAGAGCGCGCAGGTATGTGTCAAAAGAAGTCTCATCATTTACGGAAAGTTCGTTTCTTTCCGCAGTAATTTTATATATTCTTGATATTTCATCCGGCGTACACTCTTCGTTAAGCATTCCCTGCGAAAAGTTTCCGTCAGATAAATTATTCCGAATAAACGTAAATATTCTTTTCCCGAAAGAGGTAAAAAAATCCTCCTCGGAAAGAGCGACGCCGTCCGTTTTCCTATTTATATATTCCGGGCGGATGAATATCATCCCGAGCACGCTTTCTTCAAGACGCGCGGCGCGCGGTTTTTTCGCAAAGTCCGGATTTACCCGATCTCCGATTCCCGAAGTTATACGAATAAGCTCTCCTTTGCGCTTTTTATTATATTCGCTTGCGTTTTTTCTGCGCTTTGTTTCAACATCGTTTTTAATGCTCGTTCTATCTATTGAGAAAGTTTTTGATGTTTTTTCAATATAAATATCTCTCTCGACGTTTGAATGTATACCTGCGATAAACGCACAAATCTCGGAAAGAGCTTTGATTTTTTCCGCCGCGTCCTCTATATTGTGCTTCGCAAGCGCCTCATCTACCGCAAAATCGTATTTCGAGCGGCTTTTTTCAATAAGCGCGCGAAATTTTTCGGATCCGAATTTTTTTATAAACTCGTCCGGGTCTTTAGCTCCCGTAACTTTTAAAACTTTCGCTTCAAGCCCCGCCTCTTCAAGCATGGGAATAGCGCGTGAAGCTGCTTTTTGTCCCGCTTCATCGCTGTCATACGATATGATGACGCGACCCGTGTATTTTTTTATCATCCTGCACTGCTCCGAAGTTATCGCAGTGCCGAGCGTCGCTACCGCCATACCAAATCCCGCGTCGTGCAAAGAGATAACGTCCATATATCCCTCGCACAGGATAAAGTATCCGGCGTCTGAATTTTTCGCATAGTTGAGTGCAAACAGATTTTTGCTTTTCTTAAAAGCAGGCGTATCGGAGGTATTAAGATACTTCGGTTTTGAATCGTCAAGCACGCGTCCTCCGAACGCGATGACATTTCCCGACACATCAATTATCGGGTACATAACGCGTCCGCGGAAATAATCGTAATATCCTTTTTCATTTTTCCCGGCGAAATACGCGGTATGTATCTCTTTTTCTGAAAAACCGAGTGATTTCAGGTGTCCCAGCATAGACGCGCCTGCACGCGGAGAATAACCCAGCCCAAACCTTTTTATTGCCGACTGCGAAATGCCGCGCTCTGCGAGATATGCTCTTCCCGGCGCACCTATACTTTCGTCGAACAGCATTTTCCGGTAATATTTCGCTGCTTCGAGGTTCATCGCAAGGACTCTCTGACGGGACACAGCGTCGGCTTTTTCAGGAGCTTTATCAAAATCCGGAAGCGCAATTCCCGCTCTTCGGGCGAGAGTTTCCACTGCCGATACATAATCGAGGTTTTCGGCGCGCATGACAAAAGAAATAACGTCTCCTCCCGCTCCGCATCCAAAACAGTAAAAGCTCTGTGTTTCGGGATAAACCACGAACGACGGAGTTTTCTCACTGTGGAACGGACAAAGACCTTTATATCTTGAACCTGCTTTTTTCAGCGTTATGTAAGAAGAGATAACGTTTTCAATATCACAGCGATATCGTATATCGTCTATTATATTCGCAGGTATCACGTGCATCCCTCCCGTAACTTATTCTTATATATCTCCCGGAGTTTCCCACACGTGCGGTATAAAAAGATCTTTATACAAATCTATTGCGTATCGGTCGGTCATTCCGGATATGTAGTCGCACACACACCTTTCAACAGGCTCTGTTTTTGTATTGTTATAGTAAAGTCGGGGCATTTTCGCCGGATATTTTACAAAATAGCCAAACAAATTTTTAAGCAGCTCCATTGCCTTTACTTCTTCTTTTTTTGCTTTTGGATTATAATATACGTTCTCAAAAAGAAATTCACGAAGAGCCGTCGTCGCTTCTCCGACCTCCGCTGTCATTTTAATGGTATCGGAATCGCGGCTTGCCTCGATAACAGAAGTCACCATGCTGTTTATCCGTTCGCTGTGCGATGTTCCCAGCATTTCGCGTATATCACGCGGAATATCTTCTTCCGTAATTATTCCTCCGCGAACCGAGTCGTCTATATCGTGATTAATATACGCTATGCGGTCGGCATATTTTATTATCACTCCCTCAAGAGTGGACGCTAGATGATCTCCCGTGTGATTGACTATAGCGTCCCGCACTTCCCATGTAAGGTTAAGTCCCTCGCCTCCGTTTTCAAGTTTGTCCACCACTCTGAGACTTTGCTTATAATGAGTAAAATCCGAAGAATAACACATCTGCATAACTGCCTCGCCGGCGTGACCGAACGGTGTATGACCGAGGTCATGTCCGAGTCCGGCAGCTTCGCAGAGATCCTCATTTAACATAAGCGCACGGGCAATAATACGCGCTATCTGAGTTACCTCAAGAGTATGCGTCAGTCTGTTTCTGTAATGCTCATCAATCGGGCAAAGGAACACTTGGGTTTTATGCATAAGCCTTCTGAAAGATTTACAGTGAAGTATTCTGTCGCGGTCTCTTTGAAATTCCGTTCTGTTCACACACTCCGTGATCGGTTTTTCGCGTCCCCTTGTATTCTCGCTGAGACACGCGCGCGGAGAAAGCGTCATTCTTTCCCTATCATAAAATATCTCGCGGACGGTTTTTACTCCTTGGGGCATCTTACACTCCGTTTCTTCGGGTTGAAAACCGATTTTCTCTTTGATATACCGAATCTTCCAAGCTGTTTTGACGTGATCAAAACAGCTGCCGCCATTTTATCGCATATATTATAGTTTGTATACGCATAACTAATATACGCAGAAAACAACTTTTTTTCTTTTTTCGACGATTATTTTGTACGCGCCGCTCTTTCTTCGTACCTAATAAATGAAACATTTCCCTTTCCGTATGTTATCTCGGCAACCGCGCGTGAAACTTCCGAAACACGGTTTCTTTCCACAGCCGATATGACGGTCACGGATTCTCCGAAATCGCAATGATCTTCGCTGGCGCCGAGTTTGGCAAGAGCTACTGTAAGTCTTTGATAATCTGAATACGACACCGCTATTCGAAGAATGGCGTACTCTTCATAGACTGAAAAACCCGCGGCTTCTACCGCGATCTTGGCAGCCGAAGAATATGCCCGAACGAGTCCCCCGGCTCCTAGAAGTATCCCGCCGAAATATCTCGTTACAACGACGCAAAAATCGGTAGCGCCCGACATTTTCATAACGTTAAGTATCGGCATTCCGGCAGTTCCCTGCGGTTCTCCGTCATCCGAATAACGCGCAATGACTCCTCCGTTCAGAATATACGCAAAGACGTTATGTGAAGCGTCGTAATATTCCTTTTTCTTCGATTCTATGAACATTCTTGCGTCCGATTCATCCGCAACGGGAGCAGCGTGCCCTATGAAAATGGATTTTTTCTCTTCCATTTCACACGACACGTTTGAAGCAAGAGTTATCCTTTTTTTCGGAGCTTCGCTTTGTTTTTCCGTATTATTATTTTTCGGCATATCAAAAATTACCTTTTCAGTCATTTATCGACACTTCGTATAAAACGAGCTCAACCATTCTGTACGATTTACTCGTTAATAATATATTTCTTTATTTTAGCGTAGAGTTTATCGTCTGCCACGCAGCGGCAGAACACTCCGTCCTCACGGTAATCCATTTCCACGTCGTCGGCGTCTTTGTAAATTATACCGGTGATTGCCCCATCCTCCGGGGGTATGAGAAGAGTGACTCTGTGTTTTCCGTTTTGAGAAAGTTTTTCGATCTTCTCAACAAGAGCGTCGCATCCGGCCCCTGTTTTCGCCGAAATAAACACAACATCCGTATTGCTTTCGGCAGCGAGGCTCTTCATTTCAATGAGAGCGTCGCGGTCGAAACAGGCGTCGCATTTATTGAACACATATATTGTAGGCTTTCCCGAAGCGCCAAGTTCCGAAAGAAGCTTGGTAGTTACCTCGGTCTGGCTCACGAACTCCGGGTCCGATGAATCAATAACTATCAGAAGGATATCTGAATAAACCGCTTCGTCAAGGGTAGATTTGAACGCTTTTATAAGGTGGTGCGGAAGATTTCTGATAAAACCTACCGTGTCGGTAAGAAGCAGCTTTGTTCCGGCAGGAGTCTCAAACTGTCTTGTCGTTGGATCAAGAGTTGCAAAAAGCTTGTTTTCCGCAAGTATTCCCGCCCCGGTAAGGTAATTGAGAAGCGTGCTTTTTCCGGCGTTCGTATAACCGACGATGCCGCACTTTGTTAAACCGGAACGATCGCGCTGTTTTCTCATAACAAGTCTGTTATTCTCTATTTTTTGCAGTTCATCCTCTAACGCTTTTATTTTTTCTTTTATTCTTCGTCTGTCGATCTCAAGTTTTGTTTCTCCGGGACCTCTCGCTCCGACGGAACCGGATGAAGAAGTTCCTCCCTGTCTCGACAGTTCTTTTCCGCGTCCGACAAGTCTCGGAGATGTATATTTGAGCTGTGCAAGCTCCACCTGAAGACGTCCTTCGGCGGTTCTTGCGTGATCTGCGAATATATCGAGAATAAGCATGCTTCTGTCTATCACCGAAACTTCGCCGCCTATATCTTCTTCTATCGACTTAATCTGAGAGGGAGAAAGTTCACAATCGAACACAACAAGAGAAACCAAAAGATTCTTACACATTTCGGAAAGCTCTTCGATCTTTCCTTTTCCGAGTACGGTTCTTACGTCCGGAGTTTCGCGTTTCTGATCTATGATCCCAACACATTCGCACTCGGCTGTTTCGGTAAGTTTCTCAAGTTCTTCTAAAGATATTCTGTTTTCCTCTTCTTCTCCGTTTTTATATGTCGAACATAATATGACTTTTATTTTTTCGTTTTGGACGGTATTATTACCCATACTTACCTCCTTGCCGCGTCTTAAAACAAGAAAAAAGTCGGACAGGATCATAAAGCAAAGCTTTGCGCCCTGTCCGACAACTTTCCCCGGACAAAAATATCTTAAATACCTTATTTGCCGCTCTGCTCGAGACGCTTTTTGAACTTGTCAACACGTCCGCCTGCATCAACGAACTTCTGCTTTCCGGTGAAGAAAGGATGGCACTTTGAGCAGATATCAACTCTGAGTTCACCGTTAGCGTCGCCCTTTGTTGAACGAGTGGTATATGTTTCACCACAAGCACAACGGATAGTTACCTCATTATACTGAGGATGAATTCCTGTTTTCATTATTTTCACCTCTTGAACAAATACTCACGTAGAATGTATTATATCACACGTATTTCCGAAATGCAAGTAGTTTGACAAAAAATTTTCTTCTTCCGTCAAAAAGACGTTTTATTTTCTATATTTTCTTTGCTATTTGTTTTCTGAGTCTCGTTATTATTCTCTTTTCAAGTCTTGAGATATATGACTGTGAAATACCGAGTTTTTCCGCGACTTCTTTTTGAGTCAGTTCCCTTCCTCCGCGAAGTCCGTATCTGAGTTCGATTATTTCCCGTTCACGCTTTTCAAGTCCCGCCACAGCTTCACGTACGGTTTTTTCATCCTCGTTCCGTTCGAGCTCGCTCCCGACAGGTCCGTCGCCGGAATCAAGTATATCAGACAAAAGAAGTTCATTTCCATCCCAGTCCGTATTCAGCGGCTCGTCTATGGAAAGATCTCCTTTATGCGACGCGTTTTTTCTTATGTACATCAAAATCTCGTTTTCAATACATCTCGATGCATATGTCGCCAACTTTATGCCACGGTCTGTTTTATAAGTGTTTATCGCTTTTATGAGGCCTATGGTGCCTATCGAAATCAGGTCCTCTATCCCGGTTCCGCAGCCCTCGAATTTCTTTGCAATGTATACCACAAGTCTCAGATTATGTTTTATAAGAATGTCAGCAAGCGAGCGGTCTTCGTCGAATCTCCTTAAAACATCAGCCTCTTCTTCGGAAGAAAGAGGGGGCGGAAGTATTTCCGGACCGTTTATATAATAACATCCGCCCTCTCCCCAGAATGCAAGCATCATTTTCCCCATATTTGTACGGAAATCGGAAACAAAATCAATCAGTGACGATTTGAGCTTCATATTATTCCTTTCTGCGTCTATCCGCCATATATTTCATTTACAGAGTGCAGCGGGAACTATACCGTCGTATTCTCCGAATCTTTTCTCAGTTTCTGCCAACGCAACGACTGCCGAGACTTCTTTTTTGTTTATATATATATGATCCGGGATAAAGCCGCGCAACAGTTTCTCGCCTTCTATCCCGTTTACAGGGACAAGTCTTAGTTTTACTCCGCGAACATTTTCTCTTATCATCAGAGCGGTTTCCGGAACGCTCTTCTCTCTTACGATAACAACCGGCAAAGAGGATATTGGCTCCGAGACAATACATCCGCTGTCAGAAAGAGCCGTTATCCTTTCGTTTATTCCGTTCACATCAAACTCAATCTGTGCGGACGATGTCTTTCTTTTCCTCTTAAAAATACGAGTAATAAAAACCGACATCGCAAAACATATTGCAAACAATGTAAAAAAACCCTCTCCGCCGCTATAACGATCGTTTTTGCCAAACGACATAAGATACGTCATTATGCCGCCTCCAAGTATTCCCAATCCGTAAACGCAAAGAGAATCGCGAAAAAAAGCCAATAAGCTTTCGCATCCGCCGAAAGCAATATATGTCATGGCAAACGAAATTAAAACTGTACCGATAAGTGAAACGACATGTTCGGTTTTTATTAATTCCTCAAAAATGTTAAGCGCTGTTCCCGAAAAGGCGCCTACTGCCGCTCCGGCAGCCAAACGCCATTTTTTTGCTTTTTTATCCGAAATGATCCCCAAGATGTACAATGTCAAAAAGTCCATACTGAAATTTATAATAAACAGTATATCTGCATACAGAATAATCTTTTTCACCCCCCCGACGTCTTTTAGATTATAGCTTTTACTTGACAAAAGATTATGTCAAAAGAAATCGCTTGTAAATATTTCCTCTATCATGAAAATTTCTCACGTGCGAAAAAATTCGAAAAAACTCTTGACATATGTTAGGCGCTGTGATATAATACAAAAGCTGTCAAAACAGATTTGCATCTGGGTGTGGCGCAGTTGGTAGCGCGCTACCTTGGGGTGGTAGAGGCCGCTGGTTCAAGTC
>CAKSJC010000063.1 GCA_934462885.1 uncultured Eubacteriales bacterium
AGCCGCTTCCGTGAAAGGTTCGATATCGAATATCTGAGATCCGACATGGCAGTGAAATCCGTCAAGTATAAGATTTTTCCGAGAAAGAGCTGCTTTAACAAAATCAAATGCCTGACCTGTCATAATTGCCATTCCGAACTTTGAATCCACATTGCCTGTTATTATTTTTTTGTGCGTATGCGGA
The DNA here is from genome assembly GCA_934462885.1 of uncultured Eubacteriales bacterium. Lineage (GTDB taxonomy): Bacteria > Bacillota > Clostridia > Oscillospirales > CAG-272 > UMGS1696. Next base: position 185 of record CAKSJC010000063.1, read on the forward strand.
TCAATACCGGGTGTTATTCTCAGAAGTATATGAGTTTTTTTTGAAAGTTCAGCGGCAATACTGTCAAGAGCAAAGAGTTCGTCTAAACCATCAACTACAATGTGACCTACGCCAAGCTGCAGCGCATATTTCAGATCTTCATCCGTCTTGTTATTTCCGTGAAAAAAAACTTTTTCCATAGGAAAACCTGCCGCATTTATCGTATGAAGCTCTCCTGACGAAACGCAGTCCGCAAAAAGTCCTTCATCATTTATAATTTTATATATTCCTTTATAGCAAAGAGCTTTGCCTGCATAAACGGGATAAGAATTTTTCCCGAAATATGTTGAAAAAGAGTTGCGGTATATACGGCACATTCTGCGTACCGCATCTGTATCAAGGTAATATGCGGGCGTGCCGAAGTTTTGCGACAGCTCAATCGAATCGAGTCCCGCGATTGTCAGATGTCCTTTTTCGTTTACATCGAAGGTTTCATTCAGTATCATTTTAATATCCTCTGGTATGATTTTTGGGCGTTTTTATCCTTCGCACGAAGCTAAGATTTTTTTCCAAAGTTCATCGCGACCCGAATTTGTTTTTGCCGAATACATTATTACATCGATATCTGCGGTAATAGGTTCATTTTTCAAACGTTCAAAGAACGCTTTTTTTTCTGTGGCGTTCAGTTTGTCGGTCTTTGTTCCGATTATAACAAATGGGAGCGCAGTCTCACGCATATAATATATCATATCGAGATCATCTGAAGTCGGTCCGTTTCTTGAATCTATGAGTTGGCAGACGAGTTTAACGGAGTCGATAAAATCGTTATTAGTGAAAAATCCGTCTGTCAAAAGTGACCAACGCTCTTTATCCTCTAAAGAACGTTTGGCGTATCCGTAGCCGGGAAGATCGACAAGATACAATTTTCTATCAATGTCGTAAAAGTTTACAGTAATTGTTTTTCCCGGTTCTCCGCTGACTCTGGCAAGTGATTTTCTTTGTATGAGAGAGTTAATCAGTGAACTCTTTCCGACATTTGAACGACCGGAAAAAGCAATTTGAGGTTGAGGGCTGTGAGGAAACTGTTTTATCGTTCCTGCCGTTATCTTAAGGGCAACGTTATTTAAGTTTAATTTCATTATAAGGCTCCGTAGATGCGATTTGAGCTTGTGTGGGCGCATACGGTTTTTAATAGGTCCGCATTATCGGATTCAACTATACTGTCTGTTTGGGGTTTAGACTCAAGTGCGTTTTTCAGAACATCGTCAACCGTATCGCAAGGTATAAATTTAACCTCTTTTATCACAGCGGGATCAAGTTCGGGTATATCACGGACATTGTCTCTCGGGATTAGAATCGTTCTGATTCCCATGGTATATGCGGCAGTAGACTTTTCTCTAAGTCCGCCTATCGCAAGAACACGACCTGTAAGTGTTATTTCACCTGTCATTGCGATATCCGCTCGAACCGGAATACCCGAAAGAGCGCTTACGAGTGATGTTGTGATAGTCACACCGGCGCTCGGTCCGTCTTTCGGAACAGCTCCTTCGGGAACGTGAATGTGAAGATCTTTAGTTTTATAGAAATCTCCGGCTATGCCGAATTCGCCTGTATGAGCGCGTATGTATGAAACCGCTATTCTTGCAGACTCCTTCATAACGTCTCCCAGAGTACCTGTAAGTTCGATTTTTCCGTTGCCGTCAATAGCGAGAGCTTCAACCTTAAGCAGATCCCCTCCAACTTCTGTATATGCAAGACCGTTTGTGACGCCGACAAGATTTTTTTTCGACATTGCTTCATCGATTATCTTGCGTGGTCCGAGATAATCCTTTATATCTCCGGCTGAAATCGCAACGGTTTTAATTTTTTCTTCGACTACACGTTTTGCGGCTTTCCTGCAAATGGAAGCAATCTCACGTTCCAGATTACGAACCCCGGATTCACGTGTATATCCCGTAATAACTTCGTTTACAGCATCGTCCGATATTTTTACTATTCGCTTTGAAAGACCGTGTCTTTTCAACTGTTTCGGAATTAGATGATTTTTAGCTATTGCAAGTTTCTCGGATGGAGTGTACGTGTTAAGCTCGATTATTTCCATACGGTCAATAAGAGGGCGGGGAATTGTGTCAAGCGTATTTGCGGTAGCAATGAACATACATTCCGAAAGATCGACCGGAAGTTCAACAAAGTGATCGCGGAAAGATTTGTTCTGTTCCGAATCAAGAACCTCAAGGAGCGCCGATGCCGGATCTCCGTGCGCGTCTGAGCACATTTTATCTACTTCGTCAAGAAGCATTACGGGATTAAGAGTTTCTGCCTGTGTCAGAGCGGTTATAATACGTCCCGGCATTGATCCGACGTAAGTTTTTCGATGTCCTCGTATATCCGATTCATCGCGTATTCCGCCGAGTGAAACTCTGACATATTTTCGCTTCATGGCTCTGGCTATTGAAGCGACAAGCGATGTTTTTCCGACTCCGGGAGGACCTACAAAACATATAATTTGGTTTTTTAAGTCCGGATTGAGTTGCTTTACCGCGAGGTATTCGAGTATTCTGTCTTTAATTTTTCTGAGTCCTTCATGATCCGCATCAAGTATCTTACTTGCCGCGCTTATATCCAGTCTGTCTTTTGTCTTTTTTCCAAACGGTATTTCCATACATACATCGAGATAGTTTCTGATGACTGCGGCTTCGGGAGAACCCTGCGGAGTTTTTTCCAGTCGCAGAAGTTCACGATTAAGTTTTTGACGTACTTCTTCGGGAAGCTTAAGTTTTTCAAGTTTCTTCGTATACTCATCGACATCATCATCTATACCGAGTTCGTCTTCGATAACTTTAAGCTGTTCGCGAAGGTAATATTCGCGCTGGTTGTCATCTACCGCTTTTTTGACCTTGCGTTGGATATCCATTCCCATTTCAAGAAGCTTTATTTCGTTTTCCATGAGAATAATTGCTTGTTCCGCACGGCGGACCGGATCGTATTCTTCGAGAATCGTCTCTTTGTCTTGATATCTTATAAATACATTTGAAGCAATAAAATCTGCAAGAAGACCAGGATTTGTTATGGAATTTGCAGCTACAAGAAATTCATCCGAGGAAGAAGGAATAAAGCGGAGCATTTCGTTAAGAGCGGCAATTGTTTCTTGAATAAGCGCTTCCGTTCGAAGATCGTTTTTTGAAAAATCACCGTGTATCGTTTTTGATATGACTTCAGCAGTCAAATAGCCGTTTTCGTTGTATATTTTGGAGACAGTACCGCGGCATAATCCCTCCGCTATGACTCTGATGTTTCCGGCCGGTTTTTTCAGAGTTTGTTTTATTTTTGCTACGCATCCTACAGTGTAGAGATCGGTTTCTTCCGGAGCATCCGTGTTGATATCTTTTTGTGTGAGAAGAAAAACGAGCATGTCGTCTTTTTCGGCAGCCTCACATGCAAGCTTGGATATATCTCTTTCAAGTTCAAAATTTATCGGAAGAGACGGAAAAGCCACGATCCCGCGAAGCGGGATAACGGGAATTTTCAATTTCTGTAATTTTTCTATATATTTTGGCATAGTATATCCTTTCGCCTTAATTGCGTATTTTTATAACTGTTGAATTGAATATAGCTTAATACAACTCATTGTATTATATCATATAATATCTTTGATTTCCATAGAGTAATATTAATAATTGTAACTTTTTTCGCAAATCAAAAAAGGCAAATGCGATTTGTTATATTTGACATTTGTCAAATAAGTCTTAAAGAAGTTTGTTGCTTCTGCGGCGATTGTCTAAAAATAAACAAGCTCGGAATTGTTTTATCCGAGCTGTTTCGATGGAGTTAATGCATTTTCCTGTTTTGACGCATTACCTCATATCCGAGCATTGATGCCGCAGACGCCGCAGAAAGAGAACCCATAAATTCGCGACCGTAATTTATCCGGACAATCTCATCGGCTGTATCGAGAAGAGAAGAGGATATGCCTCTTTTTTCTCCGCCAACAATAAGGTAGAGCGGATATTTCATATCTGCGTCAAAAGAGGATATGGAATTTCTTATACCTGCGCATACTATCTTGTAATTATGTTTTTTAAAAAAACCTACCGATATGAGCGTATCGGATTCGAATATGGGAAGAAGCTCGGATGCTCCGGCGGAAGAGCGGCACACAACTCCCGCTGCGCTCATCCAATTTCGCGGAGAAAGTACGATTCCGTCAACTCCGCACGCGTATAGCGAACGGATTGCATAACCGAAATTGTATGGATCTTCAATCCCTTCAATCATTACATAAAAGCCGTTTTCTTTTATTTTTGTGTTTTCGCAAAGTTTGGGTATGGTTCGCGTAGTGCATTCGGCGATGATTCCGCCGTGTGAATTACCTGTGGAAAGAGAAACAATTTCGGATTCACTTGTTTGGCAGATATCAAATCCCATTTCTTTTGAAACTAATTCAAGCCATTTTATATCTTTAATGCGACTTTTTTTCTTTTCGGATGAGAATAAAACACGTTTTATTTTTCTGTCGTTTATACCGTCGGACCATGCTTTTATGACGGCTCTTATCGACGTCATTCCTTCAAAAAACAAACTGTTGCTGAAACGCGAGATTTCCTTTTCCATTTCAGATTAAGCCTGCGCGGCATTCATTTTGAGATATGCATTTATGAATCCGTCAATTTCGCCGTCCATGACAGCCTGGATATTTCCATCTTCGTAACCTGTTCTCGCATCCTTTGCGAGAGTGTAAGGCATAAATACGTAAGAGCGTATCTGTGCTCCCCATTCAATGTTTGTTTTTACACCTTTTATATCGTCGATCTTATCTAATTTTTCCCTCTGTTTTATTTCCATAAGCTTTGATTTAAGCATTTTCAGTGCAGTTTCTTTATTCTGAAGCTGACTGCGCTCCGTCTGACATCCGACGACTATTCCGGTTGGAATGTGAGTAATTCTAATTGCGGAGTCAGTCTTGTTTATGTGCTGCCCGCCGGCGCCTGATGAACGGTGAGCGGTTATCTCGAGATCTTCTTCTTTAAGTTCAATCGTGTTGTCGTCGTCAAATTCGGGCATTACTTCTACCGAAGCAAAGGATGTATGACGTCTGCCGGAAGCGTCAAACGGCGAAACTCTGACAAGACGGTGAACGCCGTTTTCGCCTTTTAAGTAACCGTAAGCGTTTACGCCTTCTATCATGACGGTTGCGGATTTAAGTCCTGCTTCTTCTCCGTCAAGCCAGTCGAGAAGTTTAACGGTGTAGCCGTGTTTTTCAGCCCATCTTGTATACATACGGTAAAGCATAAGCGCCCAGTCCTGAGCTTCCGTTCCTCCGGCACCCGGATGGAATGAAATTATCGCATTATTTTGATCGTACTCGCCGGAAAGCAGTATTTCAATACGCATTCTTTCTTCTTCTTCTTCAATGGCGCGAACATCAGCTTCAACTTCAGGGATCATGGATTCGTCGGAAGCTTCAATGGCAAGCTCGGCAAGAGTTATAGTGTCTTCAAGCTTAGCCTCAAGATCCTGGTATTCTTTGATTTTGTCTTTTTTTCGTTTTATTTCTTTGAGCACCTTGCTGGAGTTTTCCTGATTACTCCAGAATTCGGCGTCGTTTGTCTGTTCTTCAAGGGAAGCTACTCTTTGACGCAACTCATCTATACGAAGAGCGCTGCCGAGTTCTTTAACATTTGTGCGGAAATTTTCTAATTTGTATTTTGCTTCTTCAAGTGCTATTATCAATTTAATATCCTCCGGATGTTCTTATATAAGATTAAACTTTTATGTATTCAAGTTTGATTTCTTGTGACGGTGTTGCAGGAGAACGTTTCAGCGGATCATAAGAAAAGCGGCAGCACGAGTGACTTGCCGAAACAATACCGTTTTTTGAGCACAGCATAGAATCCGTGTCGGAAAGCGACTGAGCTTTTTCACAGTATTTGCAATATTTTTCCGTTTTATCTGAGATACTCTTTTTCATATCTGTAAACATTTCCTCCGCTTTGACACATATATCTATATTATTATATTAGAAAAACAAATAAAAATCAATACTTATATTAAAACTATTTATACGGCGGCGGGAGTTTATTTAAAAATATGTTTATTAAAATATATTATTTTGAAACTTAATATTGCAATTTTGTGTAATATATGTTACGATATATACAATTAAAATGGAAGTGCACCTGATATTTCATCATTTTTTATATCTATGTGCAAAAAAGAGGAATTTTATGGCGCAAAAAAACAAAGTGGATTTTTCCGTAAGAATTGATGAAGATCTATACAAAAAGATGTTGGCTGTATCTGCAGCGGAAGGAAGAGACGTAAACAATCACATTCTTCATCTTGTGCGTACAAACATACAGTATTACGAAAGAATTCACGGAAAAGTCGACACATCAAAAATCAATATTGATAAACATACAGAAAATGAGATACGGTAAAGAGGTTAACATGGCTGAGAAGAAAAAATCAAGTTTTTTGGAAGAATTTAAGACATTCATAGCAAGAGGAAATGTAGTCGATATGGCTGTCGGCGTAGTTATCGGCTCTGCATTTACAGCTATTGTCAACGAGTTGGTGCAGGGAATAATTAATCCGCTCATCGGAAAACTAGTGGGAAACATAAACCTTTCAGACTTAAAAATAGTTCTGGCCGCAGCCACAGAAGATACTCCGGAATCTGCTATACTTTACGGTTCGTTTATCCAGTCGATAATTAATTTTCTTATTGTAGCCTTCTCCGTTTTCTTTATAATACGTACAATGAACAAGATAAAAGACGGGCTGAAGAAAAAAGAAGAAGCAGAAAAGAAGGAAGAAAAGAAGGAAGAAAAAATTGCCGAACCTTCCGAAGAAATACTGCTTCTCCGCGAAATCAGAGATTCTCTCAAAAAATAACTTACTGATTTTTTTACCGAAAGGAAACAATAAAAATGAAAAAAACAACTAAGTTGGTTGCACTTTTCACATCTGCTCTGTTCATTATCGGAGGTTTTTCATCATGCGGAAAGCTTTCTCCGGAGGAAAAAATCGTCGGCTTCAATGGAAAACGTGTAGAGCACAACATATGATATGAATATGGTCATGTCGCTCTCATCCGGAGAAGATAAAATCTCGATGAATTTTGATATGGACATTGATCAAGTTTATGATCCGTATGGAATGAAGGTTGTAACGACCATGGATTTAGGTGAACTCGGTAATGTAAAAACCGATGTATATTTAGTAAAGGATGACGAAACTTTTATTACATATACCGGAATGGATTACGGAACCGGCGAAACATTTTGGATAAAGAATACATCCGAAGATATGACTGACTTTGAACAGTATGACGCACAGGCAAGCCTTGACCTATACATCGACTGTGTAAATCAGTTTACCGAAGCGGGTAAAGAAGATATCGGAAGCCGGAAAACAATGCGTTACGACGGAGAAATCACCTCCGACATGATTGAAAAAGTTTTCAAGGAAACCGGCATGGAAAGTCTTTATTCCACTATCGGTCTTGATGTTAATGAAACGATGGACTTTGAAGAAATGAAGCCTTTGAAACTAAGCATTTGGATAGATGAAAAAACATATATACCGGTCAAGTATTATCTTGACATGACAGATATGATGCAGTCCGTCGTTGACAAAATCATTGCATCCGAACTTGAAACGGCAGGAGAATCCTATACGGAAGAAATTCCGAGTATTAAAGCCGATGAAGTTTATATTTCAATGGTCGTTACATCTATTGATTCTTTAGACAGCATCGTAATACCCGACGATGTTATAGATTCAGCCATTGAATATTAAGAATTACTTAAAATAAAATCATAAAAGAAATAAAGGAACAGTGCGCCTTCATATGTCGGCACACTGTTCCTTTATCTTTATAAATTTTATTCCCCCGTAATCGGTCAAGGGATCCGATGAGAGGTATTTTATCTCATATCCGTTTTCATTTGCAAATTCACTTAAGGTAGAATTTCTCTCAGGAGTTTTATCCTTACCGAAAAGGTATATTGTGCCATCGCAAAAACCGCCGCATCCACCGAGAAAGCCTATATTATATCCGGGAAGAAGTATGTTTTTATTTGTTATAAAAATCGCTTTTATTCCGTTTCTGTCGAGAGCTTTTTTTATTCCCATGTCGGACGTCAATACAGCTGCGGGAGTAACTATACACGAACATCCTGAGTACCCTTGATTTACATTGCATATTGAAATCTTGTATTGTTCAGCCATTGTAAGAATTTCATTGGCGACTGATTTTGCGCGGCATATTATAAATCCGTCTCCGACAGCCGCGTTAAAAGCGGCGTCGTATGGGTATTTATATCTTTTTTCCGTGTGCGAAATAAGGGGCGAAAGTTTTGCCAAGCGGCATATTGGATCTATAACATCTCGGTTTGCCGCATAATATTGCTCTGAAAGTATTATTTTTTCACCGATAACTGAAAGTATCATGTCAGGATGAGACGATACCGGACGGGGAAGGTTATCTTCTCTCCGCAGATAAAACAAATGAAAGTCGTCAGCCAAAAGTGAGGCGGACGAAGAT
>CAKSJC010000064.1 GCA_934462885.1 uncultured Eubacteriales bacterium
ATATTATCGGGGTGAAGAGTTCGTCCCGTACCGCCGCCTGAAGCAACGGAAAAATACTTCTTTCCGTTTTCAATGCACCACTTTTTATATGTGCCTGCAACGGGGTGTTGGAATCTTGTCGGATTTGTGGAGTTGCCTGTAATAGATACGCCTACGTTTTCAAGTCTCATGATAGCAACGCCTTCGGGAACATTGTCAGCGCCGTAGCAGCGTACTGCGGCTCTCGGTCCGTCGGAATACTTAATCTCCTTTACTATCTTTACTTCTTCGGTATAAGGATCGAATTCCGTCTGAACATATGTGAATCCGTTGATTCTGGAAATAATAAACGCAGCGTCTTTTCCGAGACCGTTTAAGATAACGCGAAGAGGTTTTACTCTGACTTTATTTGCATTGAGCGCGATCTTTATAGCGCCCTCTGCAGCAGCGAAAGATTCGTGACCTGCGAGGAAGCAGAAGCACTCTGTTTCTTCGGAAAGAAGCATTGCGCCGAGGTTTCCGTGTCCAAGACCGACCTTACGGTTTTCTGCAACAGAGCCGGGGATGCAGAACGCCTGAAGACCTACGCCGATAGCGGCAGCAGCGTCAGCGGCTTTCTTACAGCCTTTCTTTATTGCGATAGCTGCTCCGACAGTATATGCCCATACTGCGTTCTCAAAGCAGATAGGCTGTGTCTCTCGAACTATTTTATCGCAGTCAATACCTTTCGCGAGGGTAATTTCCTTACATTCTTCAATGGAGGAGATACCGTATTCGGCAAGAACTCCCATGATCTTGTCTACACGTCTTTCATAGCTTTCAAATAATGCCATTTTCTCTTCCTCCTTAATTATTCTTTACGGGGGTCGATATACTTCGCCGCACCGTCAAATCTTCCGTATGTACCCTGAGATTTCTTATAAGCTTCGTTAGGTTCCATGCCCTTCTTAATAAAATCAGTCATCTTTCCGAGGGACACGAATTCATATCCGATAACTTCGTTGTTTTCATCAAGAGCCATACGAGTTACATATCCTTCCGCCATTTCAAGGTAGCGCACGCCTTTTGCCTTTGTACCGTACATAGTACCGACCTGTGAACGAGTTCCCTTACCGAGATCCTCAAGTCCTGCGCCTACGTTAAGACCGCCTTCGGAGAAAGCAGACTGTGTACGTCCGTAAACGATCTGAAGGAAAAGTTCGCGCATAGCAGTGTTGATAGCGTCGCAAACAAGGTCTGTGTTAAGAGCTTCAAGAATAGTCTTGCCGGGAAGGATTTCAGCAGCCATAGCTGCGGAGTGCGTCATTCCGGAACAACCGACTGTTTCAACAAGAGCTTCCTCGATAACGCCGTTTTTCACGTTAAGAGAGAGCTTGCAGGCTCCCTGCTGAGGCGCACACCAGCCCACACCGTGTGTGAAAGCGGATATGTCCTTGATCTCATAAGCCTTTACCCAGTTTCCTTCTTCCGGAATCGGAGCGGGACCGTGCTTCGGACCTTTTGCAACTATACACATTTCTTCAACTTCGCGTGTGTATTCAATGCTCATTTTATATTACTCCTTTACTGTTATTTATGCCTTGATTCGGTTTTTAGTCCGCTTGTAATTATATAACAAAATTCATATAAAATCAACATTATTAGGGCTCTATTCGAAATTTTGTCTAAAAATTTACGTTTTAACAAAAAAAATCACGTTTCGGGTTTATTTTTATATTGCATTATGCCTTTTATTTTAGCGTAAAGAAGATTCACGGTGCAAATAATGATACGGCGAAGCAAAGTTTATAAAACAAATAAAGAAGTACTCGCATGGTATATTGAAAAAATTTTTAACTCATATTTTGAGAAAAACGCAATATAATCATTTTTATTCTTCTTAAACGCAGAATGGCGGCACAACTTTTGCTGCACCGCCACACATTATAAATACCGTGTTATCGCACCTCGGCAAACGCATCGCAATTCTTCTGCATGATCCCCGAGCATACCGTTACATATAATCCTTTATCCGGTCGGCTTCTTTTCTTTCAAATGAAACTATCTCGCGGCACAGTCTCACTGCACTCACATCGCATCCTTCTTTTTTCAGTGTTTCAAGCCTTCCTTCAAGTTCCTCAACGCCTGTCCTCGTACCGCGCTCTATCATTTCGGCAATATGACGGTCCGTAGAATCGAACAAAGTATTGAGCATAATGCCGCCGCGTGACATAACTTTTTTCATAAGCGATGTTTCCATAGGTTTTACGGAACGTTTTTTCAGTTCCTTTGCTGTTCTTTCGGCAAATCCCGAATACTTGTCTATCTGCTCTGTAACGTTAGTAAGAAGAAACTTATCCTTTATCATCGGAACAACAGTATTTAAATTATCGCTTCCCATGGTTACATTACGGTACATTTCTGATAGGAGTTCTCCTGTATTTCCTGCGTTATTACTCATACCCCTCTTCACCTCTGTAAAAATGGCGAAAATAAATCGGTATGACGCGGCATATGCCGTTTTAAGCAAAGAGCGCCATAACACACTCTCGGCTATATCATACCGATTTTATTATTTCACTTTTTATATATAAAATACACGGTCTCCGATTTATACCGACAATTTCCGAAAAACTATCTGTCATCTTTTCCGAGTTTAAAAAATCTTCTGAAAAAAGGAACTGCAAAACGGGGACTTTTCCAAATCACTATCCTCATAAGTACCTCCACAAATCTGAAATATTTATGTTTCGGTAACATAATATGAGTCTGCCTCATTTTTTGTGAATTTATCTTGTGCTTGTAACGAGAAGCGCCACTCCTTCGATCGTTATAATTGCAGCGTCGTCCTTTACCTCATTGCTTACGGCATACGGACGTTCTCTTGTGAGAGTCGCACGGTTTAAGGGATACTTGCATCCCGATTCCGTGACGATACATTTATCAAGCGCGAACACCGAGAAATATCCTCCCTCATTATTTACGGTAACGGTCTCGTCGATTATTACCTGAACGGAGTTTTCACCGTCTGCAAGCTTTACGCGAACTCCCTGCTTTCTCAGATCTTCAAGATAAAAAATATTTGATATAGAATGATCTATTCTTCCGCCTGTTCCTCCGATTATCGTGATATACGTGCATCCGTTGTCTCTTGCGTATTCGCAGGCAAGCATGGTGTCCGTAACGTCTTTTTCACAGGCAACGCGAAGAATATTCATTTCCGGCGGAAGCTTTTCCCTGTACGAATCAAAGTCACCCATCGTTATATCGGGAGTTATACCAAGTTTCTTCGCGGTCGAATATCCGCTGTCTGCCGCTATAACAAGATCGACCGATTCAGGCAGGATTTTTTTTACTCTTTCAATGTTGCAGAATCCGCCGGTCAGTACCAATGCTGTTTTACGATCTCCGCTTACCGTCTTTTCCATTCCGGCACTCTCCTTTGTTCTTCAAATATTTTTATATAACTGTCATGTCTTGACTTTGCTATTTTGTTTTCCTTCATTTTTTCGATCACCGCGCATCCTTCTTCTTTGATGTGTGTGCATTTTGTGTATCTGCATTTGCCGATACAGTCATCAAATTCGCGAAAACCAAGTGCGAGTTCGTCATACGGAAAAAAGTCGAACCGCGTAAAGTCGAGAGATGAAAATCCGGGCGTATCGGCAATGAAAAACTCCTTGTTTCCGCATTCCACAGGATAAAGCTCAACGTGACGGGTCGTATGCCGTCCGCGCTGCGTTTTTCGGCTGACTCCGCCTGTCTTTAGTTCAAGCTGCGGAAAAAGGGATGTCATAAGCGTTGATTTTCCGGCTCCCGAAACTCCTGCAAAAGCTCCGCATACGTGGCTCCCGGCGCTCTCCCTGCAGTTTGCGATATCGGAAATATAATCTCTTAATTTGTCCACTCCGCAGCCTGTCGCGGCGCTTATCTTAAAGACATTATATCCAACTGTCTTATAGATATTAAATATCCTCTCCGCACTATCGTTATCCATATCCGATTTATTGATAACAATCACCGGCTCAACTCCATAGTTTTCGGCAATAACCGTAAGCTTATCCACACCCAAAAGATCCGGTGCGGGAGAAGCAGCCGGAATAACCGAAAATAGATAATCAAGATTTGAAAGCGACGGTCTTATAAGGAGATTCCTTCTCGGCATGATCTCGTCAATAACGTAATCAACTTTGACGTCGTTTCCTTTTCGAGCGCGGCATTTTTCGTGTTTTCCGCCTATTTCATCCTCTGTTTGAAGAAAATCAATTTTTTCGCTTTCGCGGACCGGAGAAACGGCAACATCGTCTCCCACCGTCGGAACTGTATGTGATTGCCTGAATATTCCTCTGGCGCGACAAAGAAGCTCTTCCCCGCCCGAGTAAGGTCTTACTGTATATAGTCCTCCGACGCCGCGCATTATGATACCGTGAATACTATCTTTCGTCAATATATGCCTCTATATCTTTTAATTTTGAAATCAGTTGCCGTCGCCGAAATCAAACCAATCGTCGTTTATGAAAGGAGCGTCTCCGCTTTCTTTTTGACTCTCGTCCGTACCGGTCATATCGTTAATATCGGTTGCGTCACCGTCGGCGCTGTCGAAAGCGCTCTCGGAATCTAAACCGCTATCGTCGACAGACTCTGTCTCTTTTGTACTTTCTCCGCCGCCTTTTTTATCTTCATCGGTCGGGAGAGTATATCCGTCTCCGGAATACGACGCACCTCCGCTCACGGTAAAATCGACTGCCGAGTATTCCGCCGCCTCTTTCCATGCGACAAGGCTCTGCGACACTACCGTTCCGGCTGCGCTATCGGATTTTACATACTTCACGTCTCCGGCGGTGAGACTATATTCTGCGAGTTTCATAACAGCCTGTGCTTCGTTTAGTCCAACAAAGTTCGGAACCATAGTATTTACGGCATCACTTCCCTGACTCACATAGATCGTCACCGTATCGTCGGTCTGCATTTCTGTTCCGGCTTCGGGCTCTGTCTTTACGACATAGCCGATCTCATATATGCTGTTCGATACTTTTTCAATTTTCACTTTGAGTCCGAGTCGTTTTAATTCAGTCTCTACAAGTCTGTAATCACGAACCGTATAGTCGTCGAGCACCAGTTTCTGTACGCCGAGACTTACATCAAGCGTTATTTCGCACTCCTGTTTTCCTGGACGTACTTTGTGTATCTCTCCCGCTTTCGGATCCTGCGAAATGATCTTTCCCTCTTCAACCGTATCACTGTATGAGTAGTTTACGGTCGGCACCTCAAAATACTCGCTTTTTTCAAACCAATCCTCAAGTTCTTTTGTGTACGTTACTCCAACAAAGTTTTCTATCTCAAAGTTAACGTAATTGTTCATAGAGCCGTTTAAGAAAAGCTTATCTATAATATAGTATCCGGATATTCCGGCTGTTATAAAAAACGCTGTGGTAACTCCCATTATAATCGGAAACATTGAACGGCTTGTCTTTTTCTTTGACTGCGGATTTTTGCTTTTCTGTTTGTTCTTTAACGATTTGTTTTCCTTAAAAATTATTTTCGGGTTTTCTCTAAGCTTTAAGAGATGACCGAGCATTTCTTCCGCGCTCTGATATCTCTCTGTCGGATCTTTTTCGATAGCGCGCATTATTATCTGCTCAAGCCCCACGGGAATATGCGGGTTTATCTCGCGCGGCGGAGTCGGCGAATCATTCACCTGCATGAGTGCGACCGACACGGGAGTATCGGCGGTAAACGGAAGCTGTCCCGTTGACATTTCGTACATCATTATTCCGAGAGAATAAAGATCGCTTCTCGCGTCTATCTCATGTCCGCTTGCCTGTTCAGGACTGATATAATAAACTGTTCCGATAGCTTTATCGGTCATCGTAACGGTTTCGGCGTTCGGCAATTTTGCAATTCCGAAGTCCATGACTTTTATTACACCGTTTTTTAACAGCATAATATTCTGCGGTTTTATGTCACGGTGTACTATTCCCTTATTGTGCGCGTGTTCGAGTGCGCGGAGTATCTGCGTGGTATAGCTTATTATTTCGCGCAGGTTCAATACTTCCCTGTGCTGCATATAATTTTTTAAGGTGATACCCTCTACGAACTCCATTACTATATATTTTATATTTTCTCTGACGGAAACATCGTAAATATTTACGATATTTTGGTGAGAGAGCATTGCGACAGCTTTTGACTCGTTTATGAATCTCTTTACCGACTGTTCATCGGCTGAAATCTCGTCTTTCAATATTTTAACGGCCACGGTTCGTCTCATAAGAAGGTCTGCCGCCTTGAAAACTACCGCCATACCGCCTATACCGATAACACGCTCTATTCTGTAACGGTTATCAAATACCAGTCCTACGTATTTTTCGTATAATTCCATCATAATGTTCCGCCTTGTTATATTGACAATATGACCGCAGTTATATTGTCAATCCCTCCGCGGTCGTTCGCAAGATTGATAAGAGACGCTGCTGCATCTTCAATATCCGCATGATCTTTTATTTTGTTGACCGCAGTTTTTATTTCCTGCGGCTCAACAAGATTTGAAAGTCCGTCCGAGCATATCACAAAAGCAGTTCCCTGACGCGCGCTCGCCGTAAAGACATCAACCACAACAGTTTTTTCTGTTCCTACGGCTCTTGTGATCAGGTTTTTATTTTTCGAAACTTTTGCTTCTTCGGGAGTCATTTTCCCGAGATCTACAAGATATTGAACGTATGAATGGTCGTGCGTTATCTGCGTAATCCTGTCACCCGAAACCGAATAAAGTCTGCTGTCTCCGACGTTAACTATATATGCTTTTTCCGCGCATACGACGCAGCCGACAAGAGTGGTTCCCATACCGGAAAGCGACGGGTCTTCAAGAGACATATTATAAACAGCGGAGTTTGCCGCATATACGGCGTCGGAAAGCGCGTTGAGAATACCGTCCTCGTTTAACCCGAAAAAGTCCGGATGAAGTTTTTCTGTCTCATCAAGCTTTTTATAAAAGGCGCCTATCGCCACGGAACTTGCGATATTTCCTCCGTTCGCTCCGCCCATACCGTCACAAACAAGCGCGGCAACAACGTCAACCGAATATTTCTTTATCATAAAATTATCCTGATTGACGGCGCGTCTTTTTCCAACGTCGGTTTTTCCGAAAAATAACATATGACTTTTCCTCGGCTTTTCAAAAAATTCCGGATGATCAAATACTTTGTTCTTTATTCGATTTGTATGCGGCGCGTTGATTTCCGTTTTTTTCAAGATTTTTGAAAAAAACAAGCCGCAAAACAAATAGATTTGCACTTTAGCTATTATACATCTTAATTAATTATACATCAATATTTTATAAAGTTCTATACTGTTAATTGAATTTTAATGTAAATTAGACGCATATTGTATGTTTTTGGTTCCAAAAAGAAAAATTTTACTTTGCATTAAAAGTTTTGCTCCGCCGTTATTTGCTCGTTTTCGCTCAGTTTTCTGAGTCTGAGCTGTCCGCAAGAAGCTTTTATATCCGACCCCAGCCGTCTTCGCACCGTTGCGTTCACTCCAAGCCTGCAAAGCTCTTCGGAAAATGAGCGCGCTCTCTCGCGATCGACGCTCTTAAGTCCGCTTTCCGCCACCTCATTAAGCATGATGAGATTTACGTGCGCAGGAGAACGCATACCGTTTTTTATAACTGCGGCAAGACGTGCGGCGTCTTTTTTTGAATCGTTTTCACCGCTTATCAAAGTATATTCAAACGAAACGCGCCGTCCGGTTTTTAAAAAATATGTACGGCAGGCTTCGAGGAGATCCGCAATTTTATATTTTTTGTTTATCGGCATAAGTTTGCTTCTTGTCTCATCGTCGGAAGCATGAAGAGAAACCGACAGCGTAACGCCCAGTCCTTCTTTCGCAAGATCGTATATTCTCGGAACGAGTCCGCATGTTGAAATTGAAATATGTCTTAATCCGATTCCAAGTCCCGCTTCGGCAGACACAAGGTGAAGAAAACGTGTCACGTTGTCGTAATTGTCAAGCGGTTCTCCGATACCCATCATTACTATCCCGCTTATTCGTTCTCCAGTATCGCGCGTCGCTGCCGCAACCTGTCCGAGTATCTCCGAAGGGGTAAGGTTACGCACTCTTCCGTTCAGTGTGGAGGCGCAGAATTTACATCCCATAGCACACCCTGCCTGAGAGGATACGCACAATGTATTGCCGTGTTCGTATTTCATAAACACAGATTCAATACACTCTCCGTCGCAAAGAGACATTAAATATTTTATCGTTCCGTCGATCTTTGAGACAAACTTTTTTTCTATTTTCGGCAGCCTGTAATCCGCTTTTTCCTTTAACTTTTCACGAAAATCTTTCGGGAGATTGGTCATTTCATCTATTGGTGCGCCTTTTGACATCCACGAAAAGAGCTGCATCGCACGGTACGGCTTTTCTCCTATCGATGAAACAAAACATTCAAGCTCCTGCTCATTCATCGACATTATATCTTCTTTTGGCATAGTATTCCTTTTTAAGAATATTTTTATTAGATTGTTTTTCTCATTTTTGCCGCGAAGAATCCGTC
>CAKSJC010000065.1 GCA_934462885.1 uncultured Eubacteriales bacterium
TTCTTTTGCACCTGTGTTGTCGGCAACCTTCATTAATGATTGCTGTTGAATCACTGCTTTATCCTCCAATTTTTTTATGGCACGTACTTTGACGTATCCTTCGAGGAGCCGCATATCCGGCTGTGCGAACAGTATGCCTTTCATACTCTAATCGGGCTTTGGCGACGCGATTACTCGCCGGATCGCCTCAGATCCGCACCCTCGGCAGAACAGACGGAGAAACGCGCTTTATGAAAAACACGCTCTGTTTTATCCCTCGTCCTTGTTCTGTGTTTGTTTTAGTTTTTTATAATTATTTTGCTTTTTCGATGATCGAAACGAGTCTCCATCTTTTTGTTTTGGACAGAGGTCTTGTTTCCATAAGCTCTACCTTATCTCCGATTCCGGCTTCGTTTGCAGCATCGTGAGCATAGATCTTGGCAGTACGCTTAATGATCTTTCCGTATATAGGGTGTTTTACGTGGTCTTCGATAGCGACTACGATAGTTTTATCCATCTTATCGCTTACTACTGTACCCACTCTGGTTTTTCTGAGTGCGCGTTCTTCCATTTTCTTACCCCCTTATGCTTTCTTCTCGGCGATGACGGTCATCACGCGAGCGATATCCCTTTTGGTATCGGTGATCTTATGGGGATTGTCAAGCTGATTTATAGCATGCTGGAAACGAAGTGTAAAAAGCTCGGACTTAAGATCTTTAAGCATTTTCTCCAGCTCTTCGCTTGATTTTGTTCTGAGTTCTGTTGCCTTCACAGCTTAACCCTCCACTTCTTTTTCAAGTTGTTCTTTTGTTGCGAAACGGCACTTTATCGGAAGCTTGTGCATAGCGAGACGCATAGCTTCGCGTGCGATTTCTTCGGATACTCCGCCCATTTCAAACATTACGCGACCGGGTTTTACTACGGCTACCCAATATTCGGGCGAACCTTTACCGGAACCCATTCGAGTTTCAGCGGGTTTTTCCGTGATAGGCTTATCAGGGAATATCTTAATCCAGACCTGTCCGCCACGCTTGATGTAACGTGTCATTGCGATACGGGCTGCTTCTATCTGGTTTGACGTGATCCATGCCGGTTCGAGAGCTACGAGACCAAATTCACCGTTCGTGATTTTGTTACCGCGGAGTGCTTTACCCTTCATACGGCCTCTCTGAACGCGTCTGTACTTAATTTTACCGTTCGGCTGTAACATTAGTTAGCTCCTCCTTCCGTTTCCTTTCTGGGTGCTCTGGGCGCTCTCGGTGCTCTGGGCGCTCCGTCTCTCTTCTGGAAGGGACGTCCGCCGTCTCTGCGATCTCCTCTGGGTCTTCTGTTATCTCTTCTGTTGTCGCGAGCCTTCTTTTCGTCGGCTCCCGTTCTTGTTCTTGCAACTTCGGAGAGAACTTCTCCTTTGTAGATCCATACTTTTACGCCGATCTTACCGTATGTGGTGTTAGCTTCCCAGAAACCGTAGTCGATATCTGCGCGGATCGTCTGAAGCGGAATTGTACCTTCATGGTAATGCTCTGTACGAGCGATTTCAGCTCCGCCGAGTCTTCCGGATACAGTGATCTTGATACCCTTTGCGCCGAGACGCATTGTGCGGCTGATTGCCTGCTTCATAGCGCGGCGGAAGGATACGCGTCTCTCGAGCTGAGACGCGATGTTCTCGGCAACGAGCTGTGCGCACATATCTACGGGCTTAACTTCGATTACGTTTACGTCAACGCGGCTCTTTGCGATAGCTTCTATGTCGGCTTTGAGCTTGTCTATCTCAGCGCCTGCGCGGCCGATTACCATACCGGGTTTTGCGCAGTGGATAAACACTTTTATGCGGCCGGTGTTATCGCGTTCGATCTCAATTTTCGCAACTCCCGCGAGAAGAAGCGTCTTTTTTACGTACTCTCTGATCTTATAGTCCTGAACGAGAATGTCGCCGAATTTTTCATCAGGAGCATACCATCTGGAATCCCAGTTTTTAATTACGCCGACACGAAGACCGTGCGGATTAACTTTCTGTCCCATTACGACTGCCTCCTCATTCTTTCTCAGCCACTGCGATCGTGATGTGGCTGGTTCTCTTCAAAATTCTGTTAGCGGAACCCTTACCTCTGGGCATAATTCTCTTCATCGTCATGCCGGGGCATACAAAGCACTCTGAAACGTAGAGCTTTTCGGGATCCATCTGGAAGTTGTTCTGAGCGTCTGCCGCTACCTTGTTAAGGAGCTTCAGAACATGTTCGCTTGCGGCTTTGGGTGTGTTCTTTAAGATGCCAACCGCTGCTCCGAGGTCCTTACCTCTGATGAGGTCAAGAACGATTGTAACCTTGCGAGGGGAGATGCGGATGTGTTTCTGGGTTGATTTTGTTTCCATTTATTTGTCCTCCCTCTCTGCTTATTTACCGTTATTGGAAGTTTTTGATCCTGCGTGGCCCTTGAAGGTTCTTGTAGGAGCAAATTCACCGAACTTATGTCCGACCATATCTTCTGTAACGTATACCGGAACGTGCTTTCTGCCATCGTGAACAGCAACTGTATGACCGACAAATTCCGGGAATATCGTAGAGGCTCTCGACCATGTCTTGAGCACCTTCTTTTCGCCTTTTTCGTTCATCTGGCATACTCTCTTATAGAGCTTTTCTTCGACAAACGGTGCTTTTTTCAAACTTCTGCTCATTTATAGCTGCCTCCTTCCTTACTTGCTGTTTCTGCGCTTAACGATCATCTTATCGGTACGCGCTTTCTTGTTACGGGTCTTGTAACCGAGAGCGGGTTTACCCCAAGGAGTAACCGGTCCGGGACGGCCTATCGGAGAACGTCCTTCACCACCGCCGTGCGGGTGATCGCAGGGGTTCATGACTGAACCGCGTACTGTCGGGCGGATACCCATGTGACGTTTCTTACCGGCTTTACCGATTTTTACAGTATCGTGTTCGATGTTTCCGATCTGACCGATTGTAGCCTTGCAGTCGGAACGGATGTAACGCATTTCTCCGGAAGGAAGACGAACCATTGTAAGTTCTCCTTCACGTCCCATAAGCTGTGCCTGAGCGCCTGCAGCGCGAACGAGCTGACCGCCGTTTCCGGGAGAGAGTTCGATATTGTGAATGAATGTACCTACCGGGATAGCGTAGAGAGGAAGCGTGTTTCCGGGGATGATATCCGCACCTTCACCTGAGTGAAGAACAGCTCCGTCTGTTACGCCGACAGGAGCAAGAATGTAGCTCTTTTTGCCTGCTTCGTCCTGAAGGAGGGCGATGTAAGCGGTCCTGTTCGGGTCATATTCAACTCCGATAACCGTCTGAGCCGTCGCATTCTGTCTTTTGAAATCGATGATACGGTACTTCTGTCTGTTTCCGCCGCCTTTATGACGAACGGTGATGCGGCCGTAGGAGTTGCGTCCCGCATGTTTTTTCTTTGTAGCAAGAAGACTCTTTTCGGGGGTGAACTTTGTTATTTCCTCGAACGAAGGAACGGACATATGTCTTCTCGCCGGTGTAGTCGGCTTATATTTGATTGTAGGCATTTGTACTTTCCTCCTTAAATCAGTTCATACCTTCAAAGAACTCGATGGTCTTGGAGTCCTTTGTAAGAGTTACGATTGCTTTCTTCCAAGAAGATGTCTTACCTTCAACATAGCGGAGTCTCTTCGGCTTAGCTTTCATGTTGATGGTATTTACCGCAGCAACTTTCGTTCCTTCGAACATTGTTTCAACAGCCTTTGCGATCTCGGGCTTAGTAGCGTCCTTCGCAACTTCAAAGGAATACTTACGCTCAGCGATCATATCCATAGACTTTTCTGTGATGAGAGGTCTTTTTATGATGTCCTGTACGAATTTCATTACGCATATACCTCCTGAATCTTTTCAACCGCAGCTTTTGCTACGACGAAGGAATCGCAATTAAGAATATCGTAAACATTCAGGGAGGTGCAGAGTGTAACCTTCACACCGGGAATGTTAGCGAAGCTGCTCTGTACTTTTTCGTCCTTTTCGGGAAGAACTACGAGTACCTTCTTTGCAGCGCCTATGGCTGAAAGCATCTTCACCATAACTTTTGTTTTGTATTCAGCAGCCGCGATCTTGTCTACCACGATCATTTCGGATGCGGCAACCTTTGAAGAGAGCGCGCTGATCATTGCAAGACGGCGAACTTTCTTGTTCATCTTTGTCTTGTAGAGGCGGGGCTTCGGTCCGAGAGCTACGCCGCCGTGCGTCCACTGAGGAGATCTTGTGGATCCCTGTCTTGCGCGGCCGGATCCTTTCTGTCTCCAGGGTTTCTTTCCGCCGCCGGATACTTCCGTGCGTGTAAGAGTGGACTGCGTACCCTGTCTCTGATTTCCGAGATAGGTTTTTACTGCCATGTGGAGGACAGCGCCGTTTATATCGGCTCCGAATATAGCGTCGGACAAGTTCATTGTTCCGACCGATTCGCCTGCCATGTTAACAACTTTGATTTCGGGCATTTTTTCTTCCTCCTTCCGACTTACGCTTTAACGCTGTCGCGGATGAAAACGATGCTTCCCTTTGCGCCCGGAACTGCTCCGCGGACTGCGATGAGGTTCTTCTCTGTATCAACCTTGACAACTTCGAGATTAAGTACAGTCACCTGTTCGTTACCGTACTGACCTGCCATGTGTTTGTTCTTGTATATTCTCGACGGAGTTGAGTTTGCACCCATTGAACCCGGCTGACGGTGGATAGGACCTGTACCGTGAGTCATTCTGAGAATATGCGCGTTCCATCTTTTTACAACGCCGGAATATCCGCGACCCTTTGTAATACCTGTAATGTCGACCTTATCGCCGGAGACGAAGGTATCGGCTGATATTACATCGCCAACGTTCATAACGGAGATGTCGTCAAGACGGAACTCCTTGAGGTGACGCTTGGGAGCGACGCCTGCTTTTTTGAAGTGACCCGCTTCAGGCTTGTTGACAAGCTTTTCGCGTATCTCTCCGAATGCGAGCTGAACTGCGTTATATCCGTCAGTTTCAACTGTCTTTTTCTGTGCGACCGGGCAGGGACCTGCTTCGATCACGGTTACCGGGATAACAGAGCCGTCTTCAGCGAAGATCTGTGTCATGCCCAGCTTTTTTCCGATGATACCTTTTTTCATCGATTTTCCTCCTTAAAAGTAGGTTATTGGTTGACGCCGCTTTTTTTCGGGAGTCGCCCGACGCCGCCAACGTGACCCGGCTGTCATCAAGCAGAAAGCCCTGCGCCGGAACAAGCGCTCGCTTCCGTCGCTCTGTACAGCTTACGGTATGGCTTGGTTTTCAGAATAAATTACAGCTTTACGTCGATATCAACGCCTGCGGGAAGTTCAACCGCCATGAGCGCCTCAACGACTTTCTGGTTAGGTCTCTTGATCTCAACGAGTCTCTTGTGAGTTCTCTGTTCGAACTGTTCACGGCTGTCTTTATACTTGTGAACCGCACGAAGGATCGTTACAACTTCCTTTTCCGTGGGAAGCGGAATAGGACCGGATACCTCGGCGCCGTTGCGCTTTGCGATATCAACAATCTTAGCCGCAGCCTGATCGGCGAGCGTGTGCTCGTAGCTTCTGATCTTTACTCTGATTTTTTCCTGTACTGCCATTTTACTGCCTCCTTGAAAGCTATATAAATAAATAGTAATGAGGCGACAGACACGCTTCCGGGAGTGTCGAGGCGGCTCTGAATTAATCGGGTTACGATCCGCGGCCCAAGCCGCCGTCGTCCCCGGCAGAACCGAAACTTTGCAAAAGAAAGCTCCGACAAACCGTCACATATCTTAATCCGCCCGATTGACTCGGACATACTCCACGGAAATTACCCACCGGCGTTTTGACAGTGAGACGCGATGGCAACCTTCCGCTTCATCGCACATCAAGCGGTACTATTTTACCATATATTCCGTATCTTTTCAAGTATTTCTCCAACTGATTCAAAAAATATATGTGTAGAATTTTATCACGTTTTTTATTGTATTTTTGTGCACAAAGCACACAAATTTGCGGTTTTGTTAAATTCATCCCTTTTCCGACATTTTTCGATAGATACATTTTTTGAAATTCGACCTATGCGCCGCATTAAAATAGGCGGCAAGACCTTGTAAAAAGAATTGTTTTGTGGTATTATAATAGTAAGGTATATTTTTAATAAACGAAAGGTTTTGTTCGCAATGGTTTTTAATCTTCCGGAAGAGCCTGAGATACTTCTTTCAGATGAATCGAATAGATTTTTAAAATTTGCCAAAAAATTCAGTCCCGTTTTTTTGACACTCGCAATTTTTTCGGCTCTGTCCGTTTCCGTAGCTCTCGTGTGTAATTTCGACGAGGAGATCGGACACTTCTCACGCGGTTCCGTATGGTTTTATCTGCTTTGCGCTCTCACCGTCATTTCGGCGATCTCCTCCGCCGTGTTTGCCATTCTCTCATCAAAGAAGATATCTCTTTACAAAGAACCGGGTGAAGATCTTTTTTCCCTCTTTGCCTCTGTTTTATGCGCTTTGGTTTCAGCGGCAGCCTTTATCTTTTTCTTGATATCTCTTCCGGGCTATTCCGTTTCAAAAAATCTGCTGCAAATCCTCTCGGGTTTGCTTCTCGTATTCCTTGCAGCGGGAGTTTTTATTTCCGTTTTTCCGAAATACAAAAGTTCACCTGCAAGAGCGGTCCTCATTCTTTTAGGCTGTGTAGCCGTAAATCTCGATATGTTTGCGAGATACTTTGATTTTACTCTGCCCCTGAACAGCCCGATTCGCAATCTCGAAACTATAATGCAGGCGTGTGCGCTTCTTTTCCTTCTTTCGGAAGCAAGACTCACTCTCGGCGCAAAGGACGCGCATAATACCGCTAAATTCTATATATTCACATCCGCCGCAGCTTCCTCTCTTTCGCTCGGAATCGGGATCGGAGAAATTATATTTAAGGTATCCTCTCCCGCTGCGGCTTCGGGAACAATGCCGATAATAAGACTCGCGCTTTATGCGTCGATCGGAATTTTAGCTTATGCGCGTCTTGCCGGCATAGGTCATATCGCCGGAAAATACGTTCCGGGCGAAAAAAACGTTTCCGCAAATGACAGTGCTGAGGAAAACTAAAAAAGTAGCGTCTTTGCGATTAAATGACGAATTTTATTTTTAAAAACAAAATCAACAAACAAGGAGTTGTTTTTTATGGATAACGAAATCAAGCTCACTCTCGACCCGAACGCAGGTCTCGGAGTTGCCGCCGCAGCCTCTCCGGCTCCGAAAGCTCCCGACATTAGAGAAAAAACGGGTGAAAAAGCCGCTCCCACTCCTCCCGCTCTTGATGAATCGCAGTTCACCGAGGCTGAACGCCGCGCCATCGAAGATTTTTCAAAGCAGATAGATATAACAAACTCGTCAATGATTTTCGGATACGGTGCTGCTGCTCAGAAGAAAATTTCAGATTTCAGCGACTCCGCTTTGGGAAGCGTGCGCAACAAGGATTTCGGAGAAGTCGGAGAAATGATAACCGGACTTGTCACAAATCTCCGCTCCATGAACGACGATGCAGAAAAAGACAACGGCGGATTCCTCGGCTTATTCAAATCTACCAAGAGAAAAATCGAAGGTCTTAAAGTAAAATACGAAAAGTGCGAATCCAGCGTAAACTCAATCGTCGCTATTCTGGAACAGCATCAGATAACCCTCTTAAAAGACATTTCAATGTTCGACGAGCTTTACGAAATGAACCTCTCTTATTTCAAGGAGCTTTCCATGTATATCATCGCCGGAAAGAAGCGTCTTGAAGAGGTGCGCGCCACAACTCTCGTCGAAATGAAAGAAAAAGCGGCAAAATCAGGTCTGCCGGAAGACGCACAGGCGGCAAACGACTTTGAAGAACAGTGCGTAAGATTTGAGCGCAAGCTCCACGATCTGGAGCTCACCCGCATGGTATCTATTCAAATGGCGCCGCAGATACGTCTCGTGCAGAACAACGACACCATGATGACCGAAAAAATTCAGACTGTCATTATGAACACCATCCCTCTCTGGAAGAGCCAAATGGTTATAGCTCTCGGTATCGAACATTCGCGTCAGGCAATGGAAGCAGGCCGCTCCGTTACCGATATGACAAACGAGCTTCTTCGTAAAAACGCCGCCGCTCTTCATCAGGCGACAGTCGATATTACAAAAGAATCAGAACGCGGTATAGTAGATATCGAAACTCTCACCAATACAAACGAAGAACTCATTAAGACTCTCGATGAGGTTCAGCAGATACAAAAGGACGGACGCGAAAAACGTATTGCCGCCGAAGCCGAATTAAACAGAATCGAAGACGAACTCAAATCAAAGCTCATCAACATGAAGTAAATATATCAAAATACAGGCGCGAAGAGTTTATTAAAGATTCAGACTGCAAAAAACAATTTAATATACTCAGCATACAAAGAAGCCAAAAAACAATTTATCAAAAACAGGAAAATGGAAGAAAAAATGTACAGATTTAAAAAAATACGGGGAGCGATATCTCTTTTTGCCGCAGTTACCATTCTTTTGCTGTCGGC
>CAKSJC010000066.1 GCA_934462885.1 uncultured Eubacteriales bacterium
ATAACACGGCGTATCAACAAATATATTCCTCCTGCAAGAAGAAGTATGGATGATACCTCCCCTATACATCCGGCACATTTTCCAAAAATCATATCCGTTATGCTGTCATACGGGAGAACACCGTTTTTCAACGACGCAAGAGGAGTTGCGCTTGCTATTATATCAGAGTCTGCAGCGTTCATTGAGAACTCCGAGAACCTGCTAAACGGATAAGTAAATCTTGTCATCTCGGACGCCCATGACAGCAGAAAAACTCTCGCTGACAGAGCGGGATTTACAAAATTTTTCCCGATTCCGCCGAACAGCTGCTTCACGATAACTATAGCAAAAAATCCGCCTACAAAAGGCATCCAAAGCGGTACGGAAACCGGAAGATTCATTGCTATAAGAATTCCTGTCACAGCAGCAGAACAGTCCGACACTGTCACTTTTTTATGTAAAATAAACTCGCTGAGAGCTTCAAATCCTACGGAAGATACTATGGATACAAGAGCTATCCACAGAGCGCGAAGTCCGAAAATATAAACTCCGTATAAAAACGCCGGGGTAAGAGCTATGAGCACATCAATCATTATTGAAGCTGTATTTTCTCTCGTTTTTATGTGCGGCGATGGAGTTACCGTTAAAAGAGGCGGCATTTTTATCTCTGTTTCTTTCTCTTTCATGCAAGCCGCTGCATCCCTGTTTTTCACAGAATCTTCAAGCTCTTTTTCTTTTTCGGAAACAATACAGCCTATCTTATTCTTTTCCATATTTACCTCGCATACAACCGTCGTGCGGCATCAAATTTTTGCTTTTGAGCTTGCGGAAGCGCTTCGCAGTTTTTCGTTTCTTATAGCTGATTTAGCCAATCTGATATACTGAACTATCTCAACTCCGCCCGGACAATTATATGAGCATGAACCGCATTCAACGCATGACAGCGCACCGTATTCCTCCGCACGCGTAAAATCCCCTATAGTTGAAAACTGAGCAATATACATCGGCATAAGATGCATAGGACAGTTCATAACGCATTTCCCGCATCTTATACACGCAGCAGAGACTGTATGTTTTTTGCCGAAATCCTTTGAGAACACAAGAACCGCTCCGGTCGCTTTTGTTACCGGCATTTCGGTATCCCATTGGGAAACCCCCATCATTGGTCCTCCGTTAATTATTTTATTCGGGATTTTTTTCAGTCCTCCGCAATGATTGATAAGATCGGAAACGCTTGTGCCAATAGGAACAAGGAGATTCTTAGGCTCTCTAATCGCGTCTCCGTCAACAGTTACCACACGACTAACAAGCGGCATACCCGCTGAAAAAGCGTTATACACTGCGGCGCAGGTTTCCGCGTTAAATATAACGCATCCGACGTCGGAGGGCAATTTTCCCTGAGGTATTTCTATTCCGCAAAGAGCGTAAATAAGTTGTCTTTCGTCTCCCTGCGGATACTTTGTTTTCATTATTTTAACGGATATTGTCCGGCTCTCCGCAAGAAGCTCTTTGAGTTTCTCTGCCGCGTCGAGTTTATTATCTTCAAGCGCGATATATGCCGTGGTTATTCCGATTGTTTTAAGAAGCACCTTTATCCCGTTTATAACAGCGGCCGGTCTTTCAAGAAGTAGACGGTGGTTAGCTGTTATAAACGGTTCACATTCCGCGCAGTTAACTATCAATTTATTTACTTTTCCTACCGCCGACCTTATTTTTGCGTAAGTTGGGAAAGCCGCTCCTCCCATACCGACCACTCCCGATTTGCGTATAAGCTCAATCACTTCTTCAGGCGTAGTATCAATAAGCTTTTTTTCCACAGGTCTGATATCCGGGGAAAGTGTATTTTTCATATCGTTTTCGATAATAACATGATCAACCGTATTTCCGTTTACAGAAAGCTTTTTTACTATGTCGCGTACCGTTCCTGAAATGCTTGAGTGAACCGGACAGCCAAGCATCTCCTCCGGAACATCTCCGATTTTCTGACCTATCGTAACATACTCTCCTTTCGACACTACGGGAGTTGCCGCTACGCCTATATGCTGCAGAAGCGGAATTGATACAACCCGCACGTCGGAGACGAGTTCAATACGGGAATTTTTCGTATTTTTTTGTTCTTCAATTTTGATGCCGCCGGAAAAAGTGTATTTCAAAAACAAACACCTCTCATTTTTCAGCCAATCATGCACAATTTTCTTAATCAATTATACAATAATTGTCATATTAAAACAAGAGGTTTTTGACAAATCTTTTTATTAAATGTACTTTTTAGCGATATTTTTTATTTACTTGCACAAAAAACGAATCAATATTGAAACCCTTGAACAATTTAAGGAAGCCGATACTTGCAGGATCGACTGCAAAGATTCTGCCGTTAAGATATGCAAGTTCTTTTTCAGGAAACTCAAAACTTACAAAGCTCGAATAAAGAGCCTGGCTCTTATATCCAAGTTTTCGGTCGTTTTTATTTTGTGCGTACTTTCCCTCGCCGAGTAACGGATGGCCTATATACGCCATATGCGCTCTTATCTGATGCGTTCTGCCTGTTATAAGTCTTACTTCAATAAGAGTAAGATCAAGCTCACTATTATATGAAAGAGCCTTGTACTCAGTCACGATCTCTTTTGAGCCGTCAACTCTTTTCGATGGTAAGCACAAAGAATTGCTGTTCCGCTCAATTTTCCGTGTACCGCCGCGAGATATCTTTTGCAAACTCTGTTTTCACGTATAGCTTCATTTACGCTTTTCAGAGTCATTGCGTTTTTCGCGGCGATGACTATTCCGCCGGTGTTTCGGTCTATCCTGTTGCAAAGCGCGGGTGCGAACGAATTTTCTTTCTCCGGATCAAATTCTCCTTTATTTACAAGATACGCCGTCACCGTGTAGATTAGCGTTTCACGTTCGTCAGCGTCTGCGCGGTTTAAGTCCCCTTCATCTCCCGTATGAACAAGCACGCCCGGTCTCTTATTCACAAGAATAATATTTTCATCTTCATATACTATTTCAGGGATAATCGTCACCTTTGTATAATCGATTTTATTTTTTTCGAAAAATTCATCGGGTATATACATATCAATAATATCGCCTTCCGTTACGATATCATTTTCGTGTGCTTTTTTTTTGTTAAGTTTTATTTTTTTTGTTCTGATGAATTTATACATCAGTGATTTCGGCATACCGGTCGTTGCTTTAGAGATAAATTTATCTAACCTCTGTCCGCCGTCGTTTTTATTTATCGTAAAAGAACGCATATGTTCACCTTACCCGCATTGATATAGAGATTTTTTCGAAATAAGCAGTTTAATCATACCGTTTGTTTTGAAAGAGGGGAACTTTTCAGATAAAAGTTCCCCTCAAATACAGCCAAACAGCCGTAAATGTATTTTTGTTTTACAGCGTCAGTATTTATTTTGTCCCAAAAAGTCTGTCTCCGGCGTCGCCAAGTCCGGGAACAATGTATGCGTGATCATTGAGACATTCATCAAGAGCTGCCGTGTATATCTCAACATCAGGGTGATCAGCCTGTATGCGTTCAACTCCTTCGGGAGCTGCGACAAGGCAAAGAAGCTTTATCTGTGTAACGCCTCTGCTCTTCAGCATCTCGATAGCGCCTGAAGCTGAGCCGCCCGTTGCAAGCATAGGATCACAGATTATCACGTATCTCTCTTCTATGTCCATAGGAAGCTTGCAGTAATATTCAACGGGATTGTGAGTTTCCGGATTTCTGTAAAGACCTATATGTCCTACCTTCGCTACGGGGACAAGGCTTAAAATACCGTCAACCATACCGAGACCTGCACGAAGGATCGGTACTATGGCAAGTTTCTTTCCTTCGATCTTTTGAGCAGTCATCTTTGCCATCGGAGTTTCAATAACAACATCTGCAACAGGCAGATCTCGTGTGATCTCATAACCCATAAGCATTGCGATTTCTGAAAGAAGTTCTCTGAAGTCCTTTGAACCCGTTTCCTTTTCTCTCATAATGCTAAGTTTATGCTTAATCAGAGGGTGCTCAACAACATGAAATGTCTCCATATTCATAGTTATTATTCCTTTCACAAAAAAGTGTCAAAATTTATATTCGTATTATTATACACTTTTTCTCGACTTATTTCAAGGGCAAAAAATATTTTTTTATTTTATATCTGCATTTTTAATAAAATTACCACACATATCCAAAAATGTCGTATTAAATTCAAAATTCACCAGAAAAGTAACGTTTGAGTTTTGCAACGGATGTTTTTTCCGTTGTCCATCTGACTGCATCAAATAAAGATTTTTCGATTTCCTTCTTGGCTCGCTCTGAAATACAAAAGCTTTCGACGAACAGATTCGTCGAAAGCTTTTTAGTTCTAAAAACTGTGTACTCACTCGCAGTTTCCCCAGTTGTGGTAGATTTCCTGAACATCATCGCTGTCTTCAAGATGTTCAATTAAAAGATTCATATTTTTGATGTCTTCTTCATTCTCAAGAGTAACGTATGTCTGAGGAATTCTGTCCTCTTCGGCTGATTCAACTTTATATCCAAGCTTTTCAAGCTCTTCGCGAATAGCGTAAACATCCGCCGGGTCGGTTGTAATCTGATATGTCTCATCATCGGAAGCAAAGTCTTCGGCTCCCGCTTCAAGGGCGGCTTCCATAAGAGCGTCTTCATCAACTTTTTCGTTATCTTCTTTTAAGAGCACTATAACGCCCTTGTCGTCAAACATATACGAAACACATCCTGATGCTCCGAGGTTTCCACCGTATTTATCAAAAAAGTGACGGACATCTGATGCTGTACGATTTCTGCTGTCAGTTGCAGTTTCAACAATAACAGCAACTCCGGAAGGCCCATATCCCTCATAAATGATCTCTTCGTACTGAACACTGTCTGCTCCGAGAGCTTTCTTTATAGCGCGTTCAATATTATCATTTGGCACATTGTTTGCTTTTGCTTTTGCAATAAGATCGCGAAGTTTTCCGTTGGTGTTAGGATCTCCGCCTCCCCCACGAACACAAATTGCAATCTCTTTGCCGATTTTTGTAAAAACTTTGGCCTTTTGCGCGTCTGTCTTCTCTTTTTTATTTTTGATATTATTCCACTTACTATGTCCTGACATATTTGACCTCTTACTTTATTAGATTTATATTCGTTATATTTTTTCAGGCGCTTTCATACATATCAGATGAAGTGCGTTTCCGAGGATACTCTTTGATGCTTTTGTCAGCCTTATACGGAATGAACGCACATTTTCGTCATCTGCCGATATTATCGGGCAGTCTCGATAGAATCTATTGAACGCGGAACATACTTCAATAATATATCTTGTTATTGTTGACGGTTCATATTCTGCAACTGCCGAAAGTACTTTTTCGGGAAATATAGATAAAGTTTTCAAAAGCGCCGCTTCGCTCTCATGTGTTATATTGCCGCTCATCTCCGTTGCGATACATACAGATGAAGCTTTATCAAGTATACTGCACATTCTTGCGTAGGTATACTGAGCATACGGTCCTGTGTTTCCATCAAAGCTCAGCGCTTGATCAAGAGTAAAGTTTATATCCTTTATTCTACTGTTATAAAGATAGTTAAAGACAATAGCGCCTACTCCCACAGCTTCGGAGACGTCATCCTTATTCTCAAGATCTGGACTCTTCTCGTTTATGATGTTCTGAACTTTCTCAATAGACTGTCTCAAAAGATCCTTAAGAAGAACAACGTTTCCCGTTCTTGTGGCAAGTTTTGCCCCACCGACCGAGACTGTTCCATAAGGAACGTGAACAAGCTTATCAAACCAATCGTAACCCATAAGCTCAACTACCTTGAACCACTGTGCAAAATGAAGGCTTTGAGCAGACGATGTAACATAAATACATTTGTCGAAATTATAAGTTTCTTTACGGTAAACCGCCGCCGCTATATCGCGCGTCGGATAAAGTGTGGATCCGTCTTTTTTTAGAATAAGGCAAGGCGGCATATTATACTCGGAAAGATCGACAATAGATGCGCCGTCGTCTATTTTTAACAGTCCCATGGTACGGAGTTTTTCAACCTGTGCGGGCATTTTATCGGTATAAAAAGACTCGCCTTTGTATGAATCAAACTCAATTCCAAGCTGTTTATATGTCTTTTTATATTCCGCAAGAGAAACGCTTACAAACCATTTCCAAAGAGCTACGTTCTCCGGATTTCCTTCTTCAAGTTTGTGAAATTCAGCTCTTGCTTCATCATTGAGAGAAGGATCTTTTTCGGCTTCAGCATGGAATCTCACGTAAAGTTTTACAAGTTCGTCGATTCCGCCTTCATCTATAATTTTTTTATCTCCCCATTTACGGAACGCGACAATCTGCTTTCCGAACTGAGTTCCCCAGTCTCCGAGATAGTTTATGCCTATGCAATTATAGCCGAGGAATTCATGGAGGAGCTTAAGCGAATGACCTATAACGGTTGTTCCGAGGTGTCCGATGTGGAAAGGCTTACATATATTTGGCGAAGAATAGTCAAGAACGACGTTTTTGCCGTGCCCGATATCCGACGAGCCGTATCTGTTTCCTTTTTCCTCAATGTCTTCGAGAACATTGTTTGAAAGGTATTTATACGACATCTTAAAATTCAGATAACCTCCGACCGCCTGCGATGTTCCGAGGTCAAAATCGGCTGTTTTTTCTGCAAGTTCCGCTGCGATTTTCGGAGGCGCCGCACGAAGAACCTTCGAAAGTCTGAAACACGGAAAAGCGATGTCACCCATTTCCGGATCCGGCGGATATTCAAGTAATGAATTTATCTCTTCCGCCGAAAGTCCGGCATTTTCCGTAAGCTCTGTGATAGCTTCATATATTTTTTCGGCTGTTTTACGCTTAAAATACTGCATTTTTTCTCCGAATTATTCTATTTTTTTATTTTATTATTCTATATTTATCTTCTGTTGAGTTTGGGTTTTCTTGTTCTGCGCTTCAAGAATAGTGTGTATCTTCTTTACGGGGTTAAGGAGAGAACTTATCGAACGCTCTTTGTTTAGCGTATCAATCATGAGTGCAACATATTTACACATATTGACTTCCGCATACCATTCTTTTGTCAGAAGTCCTTCCGGGTGAAAAATAAGGTTTGTCGTGAAGCATTTATCGAATATGCCTTCTTCATAAGCCTTATCGAATATTTCAAAACCATTTGTGAAGAGTCCGAATGAAACGAAGAAGAATATTCTCTTTGCTCCCTTTTCTTTAAGCTGTCTTGCAACGTCGATTATCGAGTCTCCGGAGGCTATCATATCATCAATAACGATAACATCCTTTCCGCGAACATCTTTTCCGAGGTATTCATGTGCTTCTATGGGGTTCTTACCGTCTATTATAACGGCATAATTGCGTCTTTTATAGAACATTCCGAGATCAAGTCCGAGTACTGAGGCGTAGTACATAGTACGCCCCATAGCTCCTTCATCGGGAGAAATTATCATAATATCGTCATGAGAAAGGGATATATCGGGGATATTTTTTACAAGTGCTTTTATCATCTGATAAGTGGGTCTTACATTGTCAAAGCCTGTGAGCGGTATCGCGTTCGATACTCTTGCGTCGTGAGCGTCAAATGTAACGATATTTGAAACTCCCATGTTCACAAGCTCCTGAAGCGCTATCGCGCAGTCAAGCGACTCTCTTGACGAACGCTTATGCTGTCTTCCTTCGTAGAGCATAGGCATTATCACAGTAATACGCTTTGCCTTACCGCCTATCGCCGCGATAATTCTTTTCAGATCCTGAAAATGATCATCGGGACTCATCGGAACTTCTTTGCCGTACATTTTATATGTAACTCCATAGTTGAAACAGTCCGAAATAATATATACGTCATGTCCTCTCATTGAAGAATGAAGAAGACCTTTGGCTTCTCCGGAGCCAAATCTCGGACACTCGGCTGTCACTATAAAAGAAGTGTCTTCGTCATGGATTCTCCACTCTCTTAGATAGTAATCGACCTGATCAACAAATTTTTCACAGCCGCGCATTCCTATGACTGAGAGATCCCCGAAAAAGTTGTCACTCATTATTATACCCCTTTTTTATATTAAATTTTTATAAAGCGGCAGAAAAACCGCAAACTTCAATATAATTATAACATATTTTGTCATCTTTTTGAACGATATTATAAAAAATTTAGATGTAATATCAAATAGAATTATTTAAGATTTCATGGGGTTATTATATTATTTTTAACAAACTTTCTTTCTATACTTATTTTTTGTGAACTGCAAAAGCAATATTTCTAAGCCGTTCAATCACCGCTTTCATATCGGCAGATCTGTATGACGCTGTACCGATAACGAAGATGTTTGCTCCGGCGGACGCACAATCAGCTATTGTTTCGAGCGATATGCCGCCGTCTACTTCAATTTCGCATTCCGGTTTATTT
>CAKSJC010000067.1 GCA_934462885.1 uncultured Eubacteriales bacterium
GAAGATGGATTCGAACCATCGAAGTCACTGACAACAGATTTACAGTCTGCCCCCTTTGGCCACTCGGGAATTCCCCCTGGAGCTGGTGATCGGAGTCGAACCAACAACCTGCTGATTACAAATCAGCTGCTCTGCCATTGAGCCACACCAGCACATTATACAATTTTGAGCCGTTGAAATTGGTAATTTTGTACCGCTTCTTTCAAGGACGATGTTATTATACCACAGCGTCCTATCTTTGTCAACAGTTTTTCGGAAAAAAACGAATTTTTTAATAAAATGCCTGCCTCAAAAAGCTCGGAAATGAGAAAAAAACAATTTTTCATGAAAAAACGAAAACCGACAAATATAGGACAAAGGGAGAAAAATATTTAATTTGCACATAAGGACACAGTATATTATGACGTAAATCGTCATAATATGAAATATAAAATAATGTAAATATATTGACAATATTATAAAAAAATAGTATGATATTTATTGCACGATTTTTGCATCTGTGCTGACGTTTCCGAACAGCGCAAAGGCTTTCGGAATTCCCAAAACATCAAGAATGCGAAATAAAATATACCGGGCGGACCTGTCAGTATCCGTCGGTAAAGCATAAACCGCATTTTTTTCACGAAAACTGAATATTTGGTGTTCACACCCGGCAGTTTATAACAAAAACCGAGAAACGAAGTTTATACGAACAGTTTCTGAGAAATCGCCGCTGCAATCGGATACAACATTATTGATGGTGCAATATCCGTTTTGTAACACACTCTTTGCGGGGGCAGCGATTAGCCGAAGTGTGGGTTCGCGCAGAGCTGTAATACGGCTATACGTGGTCTTTTGCCGCAAAGGGGGATGCAAAAAATGGATCAAAAGAATATTATCGAATTGAAAAACATTACCGTGAAATTCGACGGAGATACGGTGCTCGACGATATGAGTCTGTCGATAAAAAACGGAGAGTTTGTCACGCTTCTCGGCGCGTCCGGATGCGGGAAAACAACTACTCTTCGTATTATAGCCGGATTTCTTGAGCCGGACGCGGGAGAGGTGTTTTTTGATTCAAAAAACATGAGTGGTGTTCCTGCGTATAAGCGCGAGGTAAACACCATTTTTCAGCGTTATGCGCTTTTTCCGAACTATAACGTGTTTGAAAATATCGCATACGGACTCAGAGTGCGCCGCTTGCCGGAAGCGGAGATTAAAAAAAGAGTCGGAGAAATGCTGACGCTTGTCAATCTTGAAGGCTTTGAAAAACGAAATATTACAAAGCTTTCGGGCGGACAGCAGCAGAGAGTCGCTATCGCGCGCGCTCTTATACTCAAGCCGAAGGTGCTTCTGTTAGACGAGCCGCTTGCCGCGCTTGACTTAAAGCTCCGTAAGGATATGCAGAACGAGCTTAAAAATATCCAAAAGGCTCTCGGGATAACATTTATTTTTGTAACGCATGATCAGGAGGAAGCTCTGTCGATGTCCGATACCGTCGTCGTGATGAACGAGGGAAAAGTACAACAGATAGGTTCTCCGATCGATATATATAACGAACCGCAGAATGCGTTTGTCGCGGATTTTATAGGCGAATCGAACATTCTGGACGGCGTGATGAAATCGGACTACAACGCGGTTTTTGCAGGGAAAAGCTTCCGCTGCTTAGACGCGGGATTTGCTCCGAATGAGCCGGTCGACATCGTAGTCCGTCCGGAGGACGTGGATATCGTGAAGCCGGAAGGCGGTATGCTTGAAGGAATAGTCACTTCCGTTACGTTCCGCGGAGTCCATTTTGAGATAATCGTCGACATAAACGGCTTCAAGTGGATGATACAGACAACCGACGAGCATATGGTAGGAGACAGCGTCGGACTGTTCATAGAGCCGGACGCTATACACGTTATGAAAAAATCAAAATATTCGGGCAAATTCGGAGATTACAGCTCATACTCGGATGAGCTTGATACTCTTAATCAAATACCCGACGACGATGAAGAATAAACGGAGGGCGCGGGATTGAAAAAACGTTCGCTTACGCAGAGGCTTCTCGGCGCGCCGTATATACTGTGGGCGGCAATATTTATAGTAGTGCCTCTGATAATAGTTCTGTACTATTCATTCACCGATAAAAACGGAGTTTTCACGTTTGATAACATAAAAGCGCTGGCGGATTATAAAGAGGTATTTCTTATATCAATTGAGTATTCTCTTATTGCAACCGTAATATCTCTTGTAGTGTCGTATCCGTTCGCGTATATCATGAGCCGCAAAAAAGCTCACGTTCAGCGTATCATGATGATGCTTGTAATGCTCCCTATGTGGATGAATCTTCTTATTCGCACGTATTCGTGGATGATAATCCTTGAAAAAAACGGAGTAATAAACTCTCTCTTGGGTTTTATAGGGATCGAACCGTTAAAACTCATCGGAACACCGGGCGCGGTTATATTCGGTATGATATATAATTATATACCGTACATGATTCTTCCGATATATTCCGTCATGGTGAAGATCGACGAGAGCGTACTTGAAGCGGCGGAAGACCTCGGATCGAATTCTTTCTCAAAGCTGAGACGAGTCATACTTCCTCTTTCCATGCCGGGAGTAATTTCGGGATTTACCATGGTGTTCGTTCCTTCGGTCAGCACGTTCTATATTTCCCAGAAGCTCGGCGGAAAGATCATTTTGGTCGGCGACGCAATAGAAAAGCAAATACAGTCCTTATATAATTACAATATAGGCGCCGCGCTGTCGCTTGTGCTCATGGTAATGATAATAATAAGTATGGCTGTTATGAAGCGCTTCGCCGGTTCCGAGAGCAGCGATATCATAGTGTAGGGGGCGGGAATATGAAAAAAACATTCGGAAATATTTTTGTCGCACTCATCTACATAATTCTTTATGCGCCGCTTCTTATCATGGTGTTTTTCTCTTTCAATGAGGCGAAAAGCACGTCGGTATTCAAGGGCTTTTCACTCAAATGGTACAAAGAGCTGTTTTCCTCGTCGGATACAATGAACGCGCTGAGAAATACTCTCGTGCTTGCCGTAGCCTCAGCCGTTATCGCGACAGTCATAGGAACGGCGGCTGCGGTGTACATATATTACGTAAGAAAAAAGTCTTGGAGAAATACCTTAAGCTTTGTAACGAACATCCCCATGATGAACCCCGATATTGTAACGGGTGTGTCGCTCATGCTCCTTTTCGTGTTTATCGGAAGATTTGTGGGAGCAGTCAATTCGCTCAATTTCTTCACTCTTCTGATAGCGCATATTACGTTTAATCTTCCTTACGTCATATTAAATGTCTTGCCGAAGCTGAGTCAGACCGACCCGCACCTTGCGGAGGCGGCGCAGGATCTCGGAAGCACTCCGGCTCAGGCGTTTTTCAGAGTGGTGATGCCCGCTATAATGCCCGGGATTACGTCGGGGCTTCTTATGTCGTTTACTTTGTCTCTCGACGACTTTGTTATAAGCTATTATACAACAGGCTCGGATTTCCAGACGCTGCCGCTCCGCATCTTCGCTATGACAAAGAAAACCGTAAAACCGGATATGTACGCGCTTTCTACGCTTATTTTCGTAACCGTTCTTGTTCTCCTTCTCGCGGTTAATATAGGCCAATTGAGACAGGACAAAAAGAACGAAAACAAATGATTAACAAATATTCAGGACAGACAGGAGTATAAATAAAATGAAAAAGATTATTGCGTTCGCTGCTGCGGCTCTTATTACGGCTTCCCTCGTATCATGCGGATCGTCGAACGATATTCTCGAAAATCCGCGCGCGGAATATAATCGCGATCTTGAGGGAACGGTGCTTAACGTGTTTAACTGGGGTGAATACATCTCGGACGGAAGCGAAGGTTCTTTCGACGTAAACCGCGCTTTTGAAAATCTTACCGGAATTAAAGTAAACTATACGAACTACGAGTCGAACGAAGCTATGTATGCAAAGCTTAAATCCGGCGCGGTTTCTTACGACGTCATAATTCCCTCGGATTATATGATAGCGCGCCTCATATCCGAAAACATGGTTGAAAAACTCGATTTTTCGAAAATCACGAACTATGACCTCATCGATGAAAAATACCGCGATCTTTACTTCGATCCGACAAACGAGTACAGCGTTCCTTATTCCGTAGGTATGGTAGGGCTTATCTATAATACCACGATGGTAGATGAAACTCCGGATTCGTGGGAGATAATGTGGGATTCAAAATATACCGACAATATCCTGACGTTCAATAACCCGCGCGACGCCTTCGCGATAGCTCAGTTTTTACTCGGGATCGATATAAATTCGACCGATAAAGCCGACTGGGGCAGAGCTGCGGAAAAGCTCAGGGAACAGAACGCTGTTCTTCAGGGAAGAGTAATGGATGAAGTTTTCAATAAGATGGAGATGGGCAACGCCGCAATTGCTCCGTATTATGCCGGAGACTTCTTCACGATGTACGAAAATAACGACGATCTCGCTTTCGTTTACCCGAAAGAGGGAACTAACGTGTTCGTCGATTCCATATGCGTTTCGTCGTCCGCGCAGAATTACGACGCGGCTATGATGTACATCAATTTTCTTCTTGAACCCGAGGTGGCTCTGGCGAACGGCGAGTATATCTGCTACGCTTCCCCGAATACCTCGGTTACGTCGAATCCCGACTATGAGTTCTACGGAAACGAAGTTCTGTACCCGACGGACGACGATTATTATACAGAATACTTCTATGATATAGACGCAGACGTCCGTTCGTATTACGAAAAGCTTTGG
Organism: uncultured Eubacteriales bacterium; assembly: GCA_934462885.1. GTDB lineage: Bacteria > Bacillota > Clostridia > Oscillospirales > CAG-272 > UMGS1696. The sequence continues at coordinate 4,753 of CAKSJC010000067.1, forward strand.
GAAGACATAATCCTGACAGACTGACATTCGATAAATAATAAGACGACTCGACCGCAGGTTCTTTCGAAAAAGAAGCTCTGCGGTCATTTTGTTCCTCTGTACGTTGACTTTTAAATACGGCGTAAAATGCATTCCAAAAACTTGACACGGAATAAACTGTATGCTATAATTCTAACACAAAACACCGAACAGAAGGGGAAAAAATGAAAAGATTTATTTCACTTGCACTGTCTCTCGCAATGCTTGCCATGATGTTTTCTGCGGTTTCGTGCGGAAAAGACTCCGGATCCGAGGATACGGAAAGCGGAGCCGACACTAAAAACGAAGAAAATGTCATTCTCGATGATCTTCCGAGAGATCTTAACTATAACGGCGCGACCGTTATGTTCCACGTAGTTGAAAAAACTCCGGGAGAATTCAACGAAGTCTGCACCGATTACAAAGGCGAAAGCGTAAATGACGCGATCTACAACAGAGACCTCACGGTTTCTGAAAGACTTAACGTAAAATTCGATAAATATGAGGCTTCTCATACCGACGACGGATACGACGAAGAGCTTCAGAAACTCAATAACTCTATCCTCGCGAGCAGCGCGGCTTACGATATCGTAGGAGGAATTGCTTACCGTATTCCGCAGCTTGCGGCGCGCGGAGTGTTCCTCAACCTGCTCAACTACGAATATATCAATCTTGACGCCGAATGGTGGAATGACAGCGCGACCGAAGCGTTCACGCTTTCCGGAAATCTTCCGCTTATAACCGGAGATATCGGAATTTCTTTCCTTGGCGAACTCAACTGCTACGCATTCAACGAGAAAGTAGCCGAAGAAAACAATCTTGAAAACCTATACGACGTGGTAAGAGAAGGAAAGTGGTCTCTCGACTATTTAAATAGCACAATAAAGGACATGTGGAGAGACCTGAACAGTAACGGCCTTCGCGACGAGTACGACCAATTCGGTCAGGTTGTTTACCACCACTATTCCGCCACAAATTACCAGACAGGCGCAGGGATCTTCCTCATATCAAAGGATGAAAACGGAATACCGCATTACGACATAAACGAAGAGCGTATGTCGAATTTCCTTGAAAAGCTCAAAGCTCTTTACTGGGATAATAACGGTTTCTACTATGACGACGCCATGAGCATTGAGGATCAAACGCCTCTTCCGGTAACATTATTCACGGAAGACAGATGTCTCTTTATTCAAACGACTCCGAAACAAAACATAAAATATCTGTCGGGTATGGACAGCAAATACGGAGTTCTCCCCTCACCAAAGTTAAATGAAGAACAGTCCAGATACTACTCCGAGGTTTCGGCAGAAACTGTATGGGGCATCCCGCTCGATGTTAAAGACCCGAATATGTCGTCCGCCGTACTTGAAGCTCTCGCTGCGGAAAGTTACAGAACCGTTACGACGCAGTACTTCGATCTCGCGCTCAAATACAGATACGCAAGCGACGCGAATGTAAGCGAAATGATGGACCTTATCCGCGACACCGCGTATATCGACTTTGCTATCGCCTATAACGAAGCTATCGGTTATCCTCTCTTCGGCGTTCGCCAAGTCGTCGGCGCAGGCGGAACTAGCTTCTCTTCATTCTGGGCTGCCAATAAGCGTTCTCTCACAAAGATGCTTGACTACATTGTAAACGAAATGCTCGATAACGCAAAGAACTGACAAAATAAAAATATAAGAAGCGGGGGATACTTTTTCAAAAAGTATCCCCCGCAGCCATTAAAAAATCTCACCGGAACCGATTTTGTTTAATCGGTTCCGGTGAGATTTTTTATACCGGACACGTTCCGAGTCGGTTTTAGTCTGAAAGTTTTTTAGAGTTATATTTAACAGCTTACGGCATATATGACGCTTCCGTGTGCGTAAGTTTTCGTTTTTTATCGAGGGAAGCACGGAGCGTTATTTTTTCTTTGAAGCGGTGTTTTTTGACAACTCGTGGCACTTACCCGCAAGAGCACAATGCGCACAGTTGCATCCGCAGGATGATTTTCCTTTCTTTTTGTTGTGAACGAGGTTTATGATTATCGCGCAGACAATCGCCGCAAGAACAGCGCAGATTAATATTGTTATGATGTTCTCGTTTATCCAAGTAAGCATATTGTATCTCTCCTTTCGAGTCGCTGGAGTTAGCACAGACTAACTCATCTGAATATATTATACAGCACGGCGGTTGATTTGTCAATGGAGAGGCGAAAATTTTTTTTTGTATATTGAGTGGGGATAATATACAGCCTATAAGTAAAGAAAACCGCCCCACTCGCGAGGTTGCGCATTCACGCAACCTCCGAGGTGCAGCTTTACAATTGAAAAGCATTTGTTCGTCAGCGAGTTGTAAAAAAACAAAGTTTATGGTATTATGTAAGCAGAAAAATCGCGCGTATCGGAATACATGTGCAAAACGGCTCGTTTGCGCGAAAAAAGAGTAGAGGAGTATAGTTATGAAAGTGGCGGTAATAACAGGAGCTTCCTCCGGACTTGGAGCGGAGTTTATAAAAAAGATCGGAAAGTATTTTCCGGAGATCGAAGAATACTGGCTTATCGCAAGGCGTGAAGAAAGGATGCGCGAGATCGCGTCCGAGGTTTCGGTAAAATGCAGGATAATGCCGCTTGACCTTACGCTTGACGAAAGCTACAAGGAGATAGAAAAGACCGCGGCGGAAGAAAAGGCGGATGTTAAGCTTCTCATAAACAACGCGGGCTGCGGCTTCCTCGGCGATGTTGGAGTCGGAGATGTGTCGCGGCAGATTCTTATGATAGAGCTTAATCTTAAGGCGCTGACCGCGGTTACGCATGTGCTTCTTCCGTATATGTCAAAGGGGAGCCGCATAATCAACGTTTCGTCGATAGCGTCGTTCTGCGCGAACGCGCATATGACGGTGTACAGTTCGACGAAAGCATATGTTTCGTCGTTCACGAGAGGGCTTGCCGAAGAGTTAAGAGGACGCATGATCCGTGTGACCGCCGTTTGCCCCGGACCGATGGACACGGAATTTATTACGGTCGGCGGAATAAAAGGAAAGTCGAAAACATTCGATATCCTTCCGTACTGCGATCCCGAAAAAGTTGCGGACGGGACTCTCCGCGCATCTAAAAAAGGGAGAGTATTCTATACGCCTACCTTCTTCTATAAATTTTACAGATTTGTTGCAAAGCTCCTCCCCGGCGCATGGGTGGTAAAAATGTGCAAAACCTGAGAGACGGTTAGAACACGGGAACGCCTTTCGACACCGGTTTTATGAAAAACTCTTCCCGGCACACACGATTTTTGTAAAAAAATGTGTGCCAAAGTCAAGTTTTTCACCTTAAATAAAAAATGATACTCTGCGCGCCGAGTATCGTTTTTTATTTTGAGTATCCCTTCCCTATGGGTCGATAAGATCTCGGGGCAAAACAGCCGATTTCTGAAGCAATTCTTAAAGAGCTCCCTAAATCCTCTGACGGTTTTTGTTTTTTTTTTTTTTTTCAGAGAAATGCTTTCGGTTTGTCTTGATTTT